>CAKZNU010000066.1 GCA_937132175.1 uncultured euryarchaeote | reverse complement strand
GTCTCGCTACAGGGCTGCATCCTAAACTGAGTTCTATGTTGCTGGATGCGTACCACGAAATCCTGCCGGCTAAGGATCCTGAAAGGCCCGCAGACGGTGAGAAAGACGTTGTAGGCCCTGTCTGTTCCTCAGTTGATGTCATGGCTGAGGACCGGGCGCTTCCGGAGATGGAGGAAGGTGATATCCTTTCAATAGAGGACGTCGGCGCCTACGGCTTTACGATGGCCTCTCACTGGAACTCAAGGCCTCTACCGGCGGAAATCCTGGTGGAAGATGGAGAAGCCGAAGTTATACGTGAGCGTGAGGGGATAAGGGACGTCTTCCACGGAACCGAGTTAGAGAAAGATTAGAAAGAATACCTGAGGTTATACCTCTAACCCATTCTGAGCTCTTCCTCCAGTTCCACTGCGTCTTCTTCCTTGTCGATGGCGACGATAACAGGCTTCTGCGGTGTCTTGCCTTCTTCCTGGAAGAGTTCGTGTTCTGCGAGGCCTGAGGTCACGTAGCGCTGGAAGACTCTTCTTTTTGCAGGTATCTCTCCTCTGATCACTTCGCTTTCCACCAGATCGTAGACCTCGATTCTTGGAGTGAGTAAAGTGTTTTCCGCAACCTCGACGTTTTCCCCAACCTTGAATCCTGAAGTCACTACTGAACCTCCTCCGATACTTGCCCCGTCCTCAATCACTACAGGCTCATCCTCGATAGGCTCCAGTACACCTCCGATAAGTGTGTTTGCGCCAATGTGGCAGTCCTCTCCCACCTGCGCACAGGAACCCACTGTTACGTTGGAGTCCACCATCGAGCCGTCGCCGATGTATACTCCGATGTTGACATAGGCCTCGCTCATGACTGTGGTACCGTCGCCGAAGAAGTTTCCCATCCTCAGCGTGGTCCCCGGTGTATTCCTGGCGCCTTTCTCCAGAAACCTGTCTACGTTTCTCGTAGGCATCACATCGTGGAAAGCTCTACCCTCATTTCTCTCAATATTTTCTGCCTGGCCGAAGATCGTCAGTATACCTTTCTTTACCCACGCATTCGCCTTCCACTCTCCGTCAAGTTTCTCCGCCGAACGGATATCACCGCTCTCCAACGCGTAAACGAACTCTGAGAGAAGATTTTCTATCCCGTCGTCCGAAAATTCGGTCGAATCTTCTGCAAGAGAGGTCATCCTTTCTCTCAGGGTTTCAGGACTGTAGTCAGAAAAACTGTCTCGGTAATCATCTTCCAGCTTGACAACCATGAAACACATTTTACAGACCAAACATCAAATAAGCAATCCCGCACACGGTAGTTCCAGAAAGGTTATTTAGGATTAACCAACCCGTTACCTCAATACACGGGCTCTTAGTTCAGTGGCAGAACGTCTCCCTGGCACGGAGAAGGCCCTGGGTTCAAATCCCAGAGAGTCCATAGCTTCAAGAATCCTGTGAATCTTTTGCAGGAGGATCAGAAACTGATCTTCGTTTCAGCAATGACAGTCTGGAAATCTCCGGGAAAAACCTGTTTTCTATATCCCAGAGAGTACAGCCCCACCTGATGGGGCAACGTCTCCCAGGAAACTGCATCTACTCGTTGAGCTGCCACCTGTATCCCTCTTCTCTGTACTCTCCGAGTACATCTCCCTCTTCTCTTTTCTGCCCGAGCATCTTGTCGATAATGTTGAGGTCTTTGCTTGTAGTTTCTCTTTCTATCTCATCAAGTAGAGCTCCCAGAAAGCCTTCCTGATTCTCAGCACAGTATCTCGAGGCCAGAGTATCTGAAACCTCCCGCGTAGAAAACCATCTTCTACCATCTTCACCGTATCCCACGGTATCACTGATATCCTCTAGGAGCGTACCCAGCCCGTAATCTTCGTCTCCAGTTATATCCCCCTCTTCAGTAAACTCTGTTCTGATGGAGTATGCCTTACTTTCCATGGAACGTAACTATGTCCCAGAGTTAATAAGTATTACGTTGTATTACAAACGTCTCTGGGTTATCTGCCTGACTGAGAGGTCCGTATGCTCCGGTCGCTATTAGATAACTATCTCCAGTTAAACGCCATTGGTGCTTTGCTACCCCGGTAGTATCCTGAACCCGTGATCATAGACCGATCGTTGAACTCTGGCTCTGAGTCCAGACCAGAGACAGTCTCTACTGCGGCTTTCAAGACTTCTGGATCTTCATAGGTGTTTACGTATCTTCCGTCCTCTGCTTCAATTAAATCTATTCCGGCTACACTGAAAGTTTCGGGGTCATAATTATCCGGACTGTAGCTGAGCTTCATCCGTCCTCCGGCATGGCTTTCCACCTTCAACTCCCCTGAACTTCCCTCCGCAAGAATCTCCGTTGAGTCATCTGAAACCGTAAAGTCCTTGATCTCTCCGAACCCAAAGTCTTCAATCATCTCCTCAAGATCGCTTGATCTCAATCTACCCTCCCAGTTAATGTAACCGTGTCTGTTGTCCAGTAGACTGAGCTCCTCTCCAGCGTTAAAGTCTTGGTTTGTGCTATGATATATGTTTGCCTCAACTACTGAAGCTTTCTCAGGATTAAGATCTTTTACCTCCTCGTAAAGCAACCTATCTAAACCCTTCCCAAACGGACCTCTTTGCTTCAGAAGATGTTTATCCTGAGGACCTATCTTGGATAGAGATCTCTCCTTGTATCCCCTAGGGCCGTCATCTTGGCCCAGCACCTTATTACCATAGGACCTCAATACTGCCTGCTTAGGCAAGTCCATTACCTTCTCTATAATATCCGTAAGTTTCCTTATTTAAAAAAGTTCAAGGTCTATCTCTCCGAACCTGTCCCGCTTGTACCTTACCAAGGCATCTTCAAAATCCTCAGCCATGTTACTACTATTTAAACAAAAATATAAAAATCTGATCCGAAGACGACGCATACGATTGCCCCGATATAAATTGTTTGACACAGAACTGTCACTGTAAAGGGCTCTTAGTTCAGTGGCAGAACGTCTGCTTCGCAACACTTCCTTGCTTAGCAAGGGAGTTGGAGAAGACCTCGAATCTTCGACGCGGGATAGCAGAAGGCCCCGGGTTCAAATCCCGGAGAGTCCACTACAACTCCTAACGTCTTCACCCACTACTCTTCCTATCCATACCAGAGGTCATGAAATCCGATTTCAGTTCTTCCGGTATAATCTAGGTTTTCATCTGCGTCTGACCTGAAACCCTGCCTGTTGCGTTCAGGGTTCTCCTCTGGAGGTCCAAAATACCCGCAAGTAGAGTCCAGTATTACTGGAGAGCCAAGGTCATCATAGTCGTGATGGACTTCACACCAAGCGTGGAATCTTTCCGGCTCCGGCCTCGAGTTGAAGTTTACAGTAGGCTTCACTATATCGAATCGAATTTCGGAGCTACCTTACTCGCTATTGCTCCTTGTTCAAGTGAGGCTATAGCGCAGTTGTACTTCGATTCGTCTAGAAGATCGGCAAGGTAGACCCGGTTTACTTCCGGTTGATTGAAATCTGGTTCTTCAAAATCTTGTTGATTAAGTGGTTCATGTATCCCGCAAACTCCGCGGAAGACGGCCTCAAGTACCTTTCCTTCAAACTCTTGATCATCATACCGCTCACCTCGAGTCTTTTCCGAATACCTGACCGCATCATCATACTTGCCAAAAAGCTCATCGGCTTTATTCTCGAATCTTTATCTATCTTCTACGTGAATTTGGACTCCGTCATCAAATAAGTGCGACGTATCGAGGTATCTACCTATAATCTTAGTTCCCGGCAAGATTTCATTACCGAAACCCATATTTTTACCTGCAAATAACAAGGTTTTAAACTGGTCTACCATGTGAGTTTTGTTCAAAAGTTCAAAATCCGGAGTCCGCTTTGTTTAATACCGAACGACGATGTTTGCCGTTCTATACACAGTATGGCCAGAATGAACCTGAGAATAAATTCTCCAGAAAGGAAGAATGAGAGACATCTCAAGCTGGTTTAAACTTCCACTACTCAGGGTAGAAGCTACTTGACTAAGAGTTTTAGTGCACTAATCCGATTCTATCATCTACATTTCTACCTACTGTCTTCCAGCTTCCGGTAAAACTCGGCTCTGGATGACTGTCCGTCCTCGTATCTCGAGAGGTGTTTTTCCAGGCTGTAGACCTCTCTAGGTTCCAGGTCCACAGTTTCTCTGTACGCCTCCTCCATGTGTGACTCTACAGCGTCTTTTCTGTCTCCATAGTGATGGAGTAAAGCCGTGTTTGCACCGGCAAGGTTTGCTGCCATATCAAAAGGATCGTATACCGGATCGGTAAACTCCTTGATCGAGCCACCGACGAGAGTCGCAGCATTCACCGTTAGCGCTTTCTCCGCCAGGTCAAAGCTGTACGGGGAAGCCTCTATTCCCTCCAGAACAGTCCAGGCTGCAGAGTAACTGAATACGAAATGCATGGCCTTATCCGCCTGTAAGGGATCCAGAGCGTCTTCAAACAGGGAATCAGGTACATCGATACCTGTCAGATCTTCTGTCTTCTCCGGGTGGTGCTCTGCCGCCTGAAATCCGGCCCCTGTCGGCAGACCCAGGTACTTCCTGACTTCACTCCAGTCGAACCTTTCTTTCTTCATTCTATGGTAACTACATTCCGGCAGTTCTTTAAATTCTTTGGAGCTTGATGTAGTCTGTGTCGATAAGAAACGGCTTTGGACGTGAGGATGCTGTATCAGAGTATATCCAGGGAAGAAGCTTCAATTCCAGAACAGAGTTCAGTACAGAGAAACCGGACGTTAGAGAGTCACTGGCATGGTTATACGGTAATGAAGAGGAGCTTGTGGATAGAAGACTTGAGGAAAGCCTGGACTTTCATGAAGACTTAGACGGAGAAAACATGGACTTGAGGAGAGGTATGGCCTGGCTTGATGGCGAGGAAGAAGAGCTTTACAGGCAGATAGGCAGGGAACGTCTCCAGATAGAGGACGTAGAGATATACGAGACGGAGGTTAACAGAGACCTCCCTGTAACCGTTGTAGAGGCCAGATACTCTGATCAGGAGTCTCCGCTTAAGGTTGATTCCTTTGCAGTCTTATGCGACACAGAGCTTTTCTCCAGGCCGGCCGGGCACAGAACATGGGTTGGCGATAGGGAAGACGGCATGTTACTCGATGAAAGAGCGGGCCGGTTCAATCCGGTAGATACGGGGCGCTGGTACCTCGAGCAAGATGGCATCCTGTGGGGCGGAGACCTTGACTCGGAGAAGATGTATCTTGAGGACAAGATCAGATACGAGGCTCTGAATGCCTGGCGGAGAGCAACTGATGCCTCAAGCGACCTTGACTCTGAACTGTACCATCACCAGCTTATACAGAACTCACACACTATGCCGTTTAAACAAAATCTTACGGCCTCCATGAGGCAGCCAGAGCTTGATGCTCCCGACTACTCTGAGAAACGTCAGGTATGGGAAGCTCTCGGAGTTGCAATGACGGATAAAGACATAGATGACTTCGAGTCTATAGACCTGACTCTTGAGGATGCGAAGGAGAATCCACGTATAG
>CAKZNU010000065.1 GCA_937132175.1 uncultured euryarchaeote | reverse complement strand
TCTCTGGTACTCAAACACTCGACCGTAGCAAGAAGTGAGAGCCGCTTAGGTCCAGCCGAAGTAAATAACGTTTGTGCACCAAGAATCCGGTATGATAGGTATAGAGGTCTTCCGGGAAAACGCCGAGGAGATAAAGGAGTCGGAGAAAAGAAGAGACAAGGATCCGGAAAAGGTGGAGAAGGTAATCGAGCTGGATGAGGCCTGGCGGGAATCCCTCCAGAAGCTACAGGACCTACAGGAAAAGAGAAACAAGGTCGGTGACCGGATCGCCGAGCTCAAGAAAGAAGGGAAAGACGCACAGGACCACATAGACAGGATGCAGGATGTCAAGGCACGGGTAGAGGAACTTGAGCAAGAGGTCGAGAGACTGAAACAGGAACGTGACAAACTGCGTTACCAGGTCGGAAACATACTACATCAGTCGGTACCTAAGGGAGACGGCGAGGAAGACAACGTTGAGCTCCGGACCTGGAGCCCTGAAAGCGGGAAGGATGAGGACGCAGAGCTTGCGGCAGATATACTTGAGGAAAACGACCTGATCGAGACTGAGAAAGCTGCGGAACAGGCAGGAGAAAGAGCTTACTACCTGAAAAACGATCTTTTCAGGCTTAACCAGGCCCTTATCAGGTTCTCGATGGATCTGCTGAGAGAGAAAGGGTATACACCGATGCAGACGCCTTACATGTTGAAACACGATCACATGGAGGCCGCAGCGGAACTGGAGGACTTCGAGGAACAGCTCTACGGCATCGAGGATCAGGACAAGTACCTGATAGCTACCTCGGAACAGACCCTGGCAACCCTTCACAGAAACGATATACTCCAGCCCCAGAGCCTTCCGAAGCGTTACGCAGGCTTTTCGACAAACTTCCGGAGAGAGGCTGGGAAACACGGGACCCAAACTCGTGGAATCTGGCGTATCCACCAGTTCGAAAAGGTCGAACAGTATATATTCTGTGAACCGGAGGACTCATGGAGTCTACACGAAGAGCTTATCCAGAACTCTGAGGAAGTCATGCAGAAGCTGGGACTGCCCTACCGTGTTGTAAACGTATGCACCGGGGATATGAACGATAACGCCGCCAAAAAGTACGATATAGAGGTCTGGAGGCCGCCTCTCGGAGAGTACGGCGAAGTGGTCTCGTGTTCAAACTGCACCGACTTCCAGGCACGCAAGGTAGATGTACGTATAAGACGTGACGGAGAGAACGAGACCGCACACACCCTGAACGCAACCGCCTGTGCCACGGAAAGAGTAATGACAGCGATAGTCGAGAACAACCAGACGGAGAAAGGCATCAAAATACCTGGGCCGTTACAGGAGTACATAGGACAGGAGTACATAGAGATAAAGGATTAGGCGGGCTGGCCGGAAGACTTGTAGCCGTCATCAAGCTGGTTGTAGGCCCATTCCAGGCTTCTTTCCTGGCCAAAAGCCAGGCCCTCCTCTGGATTGTACTTCACGAATTCGGCTTCAGCTGCATCGTCCCCGGCCTCAACGTTTTCCCAGTCATCAAGCCAGAAGGCACCGACATGGTACTCGAAACCTCCCTCCCTGGTATCGTAGTCACCCTCTCCGTCTACCGGGCTGTGTTCCCCGGCGTTTTCCAGCAAGGAATCTATTCTTTCTGGGTCAAAGCCTTTCTCCTCTTCGAGGAACTCTCTGTACTCTTCCTCAGACTTCCCTCCACGTTCGTATCTCGGGTCCGTGATGAGATCGGTCTTTTCCTCGACTTCGCCCTGTCTCTCCAGATCATCCCGGTCGGCTCTAATATTGGTCTCTTCGTTAAGCTCTCTTAGAATTGCTTCTCCGGGTTCCTCACCGTCCTCGATATGTCCTCCAGGAAGCGCACTGCATCCCTCAAAAGGCGGTTTACCTCTCTCGATCTGAAGGTAACATAGGTCCCCGTCCTCATCCTGAGTAAATATTACCGCATCAGCCGTCTTGCCCATAATTCTCCACCTTAGATGTAGAGTTTTATAACTTGAGGGTAACGCCAACAGGGATTATGTTGGAACTCTCAAGTTGATGTCTTCTGAACCAGGTGCTCGGAGAACGGTGTTTAAGTCTTGGCAACTACCGGTGTATGTATGGAAACTGCTCTGATGGTGGGTGAGAAGCCGAAGGTCGCGTCCAAAATTGCGGCGGCCCTGGGAGATTACTCCACAAAGGAAAACCGTGGTGTGACCAACTACGTTGTTGAAACCGGGGAGAGAAGGATAATTATTGCACCCGCCGTCGGACACATTTTCAACCTAGAGCAAGTCGGCGATGGCTGGGACTACCCTGTCTTCGACGTCGAGTGGCAGCCTATCTTCGAGACCGAGGACGGCTCCGACTACGTCAAGAAGTACTACAACAACCTGAAGGATCAGGCTGAGAAGGCGGAAAGCTACATCAACGCCTGTGACTACGATCTTGAAGGCTCAGTTATCGGTTACAACGTGATCAAACATCTTGCGGACCCGCCCGAGGAACGTATCGAGAGGATGAAGTTTTCCACACTGACACAGGGAGATCTGCAGGAAGCCTTCGATGATATGGGCTCTCTGGACCGGGGAATGACCGACGCAGGAATCACAAGACATATCATGGATTTTTACTACGGCGTAAACGTCTCCCGTGCTCTTATGAAGGCTGTACAGGACAACGACAGGTACGAGACACTTTCCACCGGGCGTGTGCAGGGACCGGCGCTGAAGGTCCTGGCGGAGAAGGAACGTGAGGTACAGGAGTTCGAGCCGGATCCGTACTGGGAGATCTTTCTTCACCACGAGGAGTTCGACGCAAAGTTCCAGACTGAGGAAGGCGATAGGATCTGGAACGAGGAGGAAGCGGAAAACGCCTTCACTGCTGTCCAGGGCGAGGAAAAAGCCCGTGTATCAAACATCAAGATCAACAACTATACTCACAAGCCGCCGATACCTTTCAACCTGACAGGTCTTCAGAAGGAAGCCTCGAGCCAGTTTAACCTTGCGCCGAAGAAGACCCAGTCAATCGCACAGTCACTGTACGAGGACGGTCTTATCTCGTACCCGAGGACGGAGTCCCAGAAGCTTCCGCCGAAACTAGGTTACAAGAAGCTGCTGGGAAAGCTCAAGAACCAGGATAAGTACGAGGACCGTGCCGAAAAGGTTCTGAAAAAGGACAAAGAGGACAACCTCTATACAACCCAGGGGAGCAAGGAAGACGATGCACACCCTGCTATATACCCAACCGGAGAGTTCCCATCCGGCCTCTCGAAGATGGAGGGAAAGGTCTATGACCTGATCGTGAAACGTTTCTTCGCGGTATTCGGCGAGCCGGCCAAGAGACAGTCACTGACCATGACCCTCGACGTTCTGGGGTTCGATTTTGAGGCAAAGTCCAAGGTCACGAAGGAGAGAAACTGGTTTGAGCTGTACGATCCGTACGTGAACGTGGAGGAAGCCGAGTTACCGGGCGTAGAGGAAGGTGAAACCCTGGACGTGGAGGGCTTTGACCTCGAGGAAAAGGAGACTCAGCCCCCTAACAGGTACGGTCAGTCACGTATCGTCTCCGAACTGGAGAAGAAAAACCTCGGTACAAAGGCCACACGGGCCGCAACAATAGACAGGCTCTACAACAGAAACTACATAGAGAACAAGCCTATCGAGGTAACAGACCTGGGCATGACGATAGTGGATACTCTGGAACAGCACTGTCCGGACCTCCTCAGCGAGGAGCTTACACGGGAGTTCGAGGAAAAGATGGAAGCAATAAGAGACTCGGATGAAACAAGAGACTCCGTGATACAGGATGCCCAGGACGAACTGGAGGAAATGCTCTCAAAGTTCAAGGAAAAGCAGAAAGAGATTGGAGAGGAACTTGTCGAAACCATAGACTCTGAGAGAAAACGTAGGCGCCGCCTCGGACCCTGCCAGGAATGTGAGGACGGAAAGCTCAGAATCATCAAAAGCTCCGGATCAAGGTTCGTAGGCTGTTCCAACTACCCGGACTGTGAAAATACTTATCCTCTGCCTGGAGACGGAAAGATAGAGTCACTGGACGAAGCCTGCGATGAATGTGGAACTCCAAGAATCAAGGTCATCAGAAAAAACAGCAAGCCCTACTCGATGTGCATAGACCCGGACTGCGCCACAAAAGACGACTGGTAGCTAAAGCTCCGAGAGAAACTCTATGACCTCATCGGAACGTCTCTGGGACTCTCCAAGATCAAACTCCTCTCCCATCTCCTCAAATCTTTGGCTAAACTCTTCAGGATCGTCCACAAGCTCGGATATCTCTTCAGCGGACTCAATAAACTTCTGCCGAACCTTCTCGTTCTCAGGGTTCTCAGCCTGAATCGACCTGTAAAGACCCGGACTCTGGTTGAGCATCCTGGCCGTGAGATCTGTCAGGATACTGTAAATCGGAG
>CAKZNU010000064.1 GCA_937132175.1 uncultured euryarchaeote | reverse complement strand
GTATTCCCATGATGTATATATCAGTCTCTATCTTTAACTTTGTTTCCGGTTTTAAAGCTGAGACAGTTTCAGATATGTATGCCTTACAAGATCGGCCTGGTGGGAAAGCCCAGCGTAGGAAAGTCGACCTTCTTCAACGCAGCCACGATGAACTCTGTGGACGAGGGAAACTACCCTTTCACCACGATAGATCCAAGCGTCGGGGAGGCATACGCAAGGGTTGAGTGTGCGGCTCCGGACTTCGGAGAGACCTGTGATCCAAGAAACGGGTTCTGCGTGGAAGGAAACCGTTTCGTACCTGTAAAGCTTGTGGATGTTGCAGGCCTCATTCCTGGCGCACACGATGTAAAAGGACTGGGAAACAAGTTCCTGAGTGACCTGAACGAGGCCGACGTCCTGATACACGTGGTAGACTTCTCCGGGGAGACAGATATAGAGGGAGAACCCACAGAAGGACATGATCCACGTGAAGATATAGACTTTCTGGAGGAGGAACTGGACAGATGGTACCTTGAGATTCTGGAGAAAGGAGTTGAAAGGTTTGAGTCAAAACGACAGAAGAAAGAAGTCAAGCTGGAGGAGGAGCTGGCGGAACAGATGAGTGCCTTCAGAATCGGGAAGAACCGGATAAAGAGAGTTATACTGGAAACAGGCCTCGAGATGGATCCGGATACATGGGATCAGGACCAGAGAAAGAAAGTTGCCAGAGAGATCAGACTCGAGACCAAACCGATGATAATTGCTGCTAACAAGATGGATAAGGAAAAATCCCAGGAAAACCTGGAGGAGATAAGGTCCGACCCAGAGTACGAACACCTTGATATAGTGCCTGTCTCGGCCCATGCAGAGAAAGCCCTGAAAAACGCAGATGAGAAAGACGTACTGGATTATACACCGGGAGCCGAAGGCTTCGAGATGAATGAAGAGGTCTCGGAGGAACAGAGGAAGGCTCTCGAGAAGATAGAGGAGTTCCTGGATGAGTTCGGCGGAACCGGCGTCCAGAAATCCCTTGAGAAGGCTCTTTTTGAAGAACTCGGACTTATGGCGGTCTTTCCGGGTGGAGCGGACGGACTCGGTGATCGACACGGAAACATCCTGCCAGATGTCTTTCTCCTGCCAGAGGGCTCAGACGCCCAGGACTTTGCGTATACGATTCACTCAGACCTTGGAGAGGGATTCATCCACGGTATAGACGTACGGGAAAACCAACAGATCGGCTCCGATACAGAGCTTTCACACCTCGACGTAGTAGAGATCGTATCCAGTAACTGAGTTACTCGGTGTTAAGCTTCATCAGGAGGAAAGTCGGCAACCCGATGAATACGGCCGTAACGTAACTCATAGTGGTCCAGAACCCTGCTCCGACGACGTAGTCCAGAAGAGGACCTACAGTAATCAGTATCGGGCCCAGAACCGAGTAAAAGTCTACAAGCAAAAGATAGCTGTGCGCACTCTCAGCATAAAACCCCGCAAGAGCGAGAAATACTCCGTAAAGGATCATGGGCACCACCGCAGATACCGGATACGTTATCTCGAATGGTAGTCTGGAGATGATCACAGGACTTGCTATGAAGCCAAGCCCGATCAAGATGGCAGATGTTCCACGATCCATACAAACTTAATGTGGCTCCAGATATAAACAAATTGTGGAAAACCATACCGATCTGAACATTTTTGCCAGAAACAGGCTTCCAGCACCTATCCCGATCCATGCCACAGGCTCAAGCCTCAGGATTAGGTAAGTCAACACCAGCCATAAAGCCGTCTCCTGGAACAGTCCTGAAGATCTGTAGAAAAAGCGCAAAATGCCCTGCGGTTCCCGTAACTGATAGGATCAAAGCACTCAGAACTGTTACTTCCGCACCCAGCAGGAATGCAGAGACAGATACTCCAGATACCCTTTGAAGTATATTTTTCCTATACCTGTACTCTATATTAGTTCAAGTACTGTACCAAGGAACCAGCCACCGATACCGATCTTTACGGCAGTTAGAGGATCAACCCCCAGAAGTATATATGTTATCAGCGTCCAGAGTCCTGCCCGCAGAATCATGCCCACAAACCTGTAAAGTCCCACCGTGAAGCGTCCGCTCACCCCTATCAGGGAGATCAAGGCAGCTTCCAGGGCTGAAGGCGGTACTCCCAGGATAAACCCGACGGAGAAAACACCGATACCTCTGTATAAGATCTTCCAGGCCAGAACCCTGGCGATGTTTGCTGCGCCCACACCTCATCAATACGACACAGTTAATAAGTAGAAAGGGGAATTACTCAATCATGTATAATCTCAAGGTGCCTGCCGTCATGTTTGTGGCAGGATTTCTTGCTTACTCTCTTTCCATCGGGTCCTCACCGGAGCTATCCTTGGAGGCCTACGACGAACTAGGGTCACAGAGACAACAGGTCGATACCCAGACTTACATATGGGAAACGGGAGACGGCATGGAGCTTGTAGACTCCGGTAACCTGAGTGCCGACAAACCCAGAAGTTTCTCCCTCGATTCCGGAAACTATATCTCCATAGCTTTCGGCGAGAGGTATCCGTACGCCGATCCTTCAAGCATCAGCCTTTCCTCAGATAAGACGGATGAACTCGAGGTATACCGTGGAGCCTCAAGGGAAAACGTAACCATAGAGCTCATAGGAAACGATACCGAAGAACATACGGGGCCGGTTCCGGCCGGCAGAAACGTATTCAGAGGTGTGAGGGTAAATCTCTCCGAGCCCGCCTCCGGATACAATCCGTACATGGTGACGTTCGGATATCCTGACGGAGTCGAGGTTGAGATGCCAGATGCCAGGGAAGTATCCACTCCGGAGACCGCAGCCGAAGAACTGGAATACATAAATACCGTATCATTCATTTCCGACAACCTGGGATCGACCGAGGGGCCGCCGGTACTTCAGGGAAATGACTCAACCTCTACAGGCCAGGTCATAACAGATGCACGGAACAGGACAGAGCTCGAGGTTCTGGTGCAGGATAGAGCCCCATACGTTACAGACGGAGAGTTCGGTGTGAAGGTACAGGACTCGTCCCCGGATCCTGAGGAGACCGGTGTAGGATCCGTTCTAAAGGTGCTGGAAACGGAGAAATAGGAAGCACGGGCTGACTTCCTACACTGTTTCGTTGGAATCTAGAGGCCGAACAGTCCTCCATCATCTTCTTCGTAACTTGAACCTGACTCGGCTTCCAGAGGTCCTTCCCTCTGCATGATGCTCTGGACTACATCATCTCCCGTCTCTGCCAGGCTATTGGACCTTATCTCGTAATCCTGTATATCGTTGCCTCCAAGGGTTCGCTTTGCCTTCCTACCTATGCTGGAGAGCTTGCCGGTGATACCGGAATCATCGTAAGGAGACTTAACCGGATCACTCACCATGTAGACAGCCTCAGCTTCATGATCTATTTGCTCAACGTATCTTTCTACATCAACATCTAACTCTTCGTTGAGATCTCCGAGGGTATGCACTCCGCCTGGTTCAGGGCGTGAGGTTGATATTGCTCCATCAGATGATGGCGTTACTTGAGGTTCAGATAGGCCTTCGGGTCTACCATCAGGCGTCAGGTCATCAATTATCCCGGCTACCACATCATCAGTGCTCCTGTTGATTGTATGGCTTTGTACTTCGAAGCCGTCTATACCTCTGTAGGTGTGGCTTAACTTCTTCCCGAAGCTGTAGACCTTGTCCGTTAAAGAAGAGGCTTCGTTAGCACCCTGTGCCATGTCAGGATCATCCACGAGGTAAACCGTCTCATTTTTAGAGTCCACGCCCCCTACATAATTAAACAACTCTCCTCCTATGGCTTCTTCTAAGGCCCCAAAGGTTCTCTCGGTCCCATCCGCCTCCAACCGGTCCATTAATCCTAAGTTTTCCTCTACAGCGCCCGTGATATTTCCCCCATTTATTATTTTGCTGGCTGTACCTGTTGATCCTTGACCCTTATCCTTTGAACCAAACACATTCATGTTGTTACTTTGTTACCATAAATTTATATAGGTGTTTTCGGGTGGTCGCTCTCTGTAGGAAGTCTAAAATAAGTCTTAAACTGAGATCATCCGACAATCTGGATTGTTTCCGAAGCCAGTGCAAATTCTGGGTTGCCAACCCTAGATATGCATCATTTATTGATTACGAAAAAAATTCAACTTAGAATGACGTCCTCACAGAATACTTACGGTGAGTTGCTGGAGGACAACACACCTAAAGAGAACATAAATCTAGTAGACGAAATTCTATCTGATGCTGCATCCAAAATGGGCTCTATCCAGTGTTACCGCAACGTTTCTATAGAGAAAGTATGGCCGCATTCATCCTATGACCACAATAAGTGGAGATCTTACGAACTGACGGTAGAGCGTACGGATGAAAGGGTTGATGAAGAATTTACGCTGGACGCTGGCATAGCCAGAACTCCTGAGGGTGGAAAATGTCTGAAAACCGACTTCTACTCTCAGGTCCCTCATGAGATAATGGAGCATTTATCCGAATCTATATCATACGTTTTGGAAGAGACTCCGTAAAAGTTTTTGCCTAAAAAATAGCTGAGGTTATTCACCGAACCGGACTTCACAGCCAGTATGTTGT
>CAKZNU010000063.1 GCA_937132175.1 uncultured euryarchaeote | reverse complement strand
AGACACAGAACATCCTGAAAGATACACTGGGCAAGAAGAAACAGATGATAACGTTTTGCTCATCCAGGAAAGGAGCAGAAAAGGAAAGTGACAGAGCCACAGAGGTCACGGAGCAGGATCTCTCGAGAGACGAGAAAAAGAGACTTGAGGAGATAGCAGAAGACATCAAAAACGTCCTCGGCAACCCGACTTCACAGTGTAAACGTCTCGCGGAAAACGTCAGAAAAGGCGCTGCATTTCACCACGCCGGCCTCGTCTCAGACCAGAGGTCGCTCGTGGAGGAAGCCTTCCGTGAAGGCCTAGTCAAATCGGTATCCGCAACCCCTACGCTGGCGGCTGGAGTCAATCTTCCAGCCTTCCGTGTCGTAATGCGTGACCTGAAGAGATACACCGGCAGCGGCATGGACTGGATACCGGTACTGGAGTACGAACAGATGACGGGACGCGCAGGAAGGCCGAAGTACGACGACCACGGAGAGGCGATAAGTATCGCGAAGAATCCTGGGTCAAAGGACGAGATACTGGAACGTTACGTCCAGGGTGAGCCGGAAAGAATACAGTCAAAGCTGGCTGCGGAGCCGATACTGAGGATGCATACACTGTCGCTGGTGGCCTCAAGCTTCTGTACCTCTACCTCGGGACTGCTGGAGTTTTTCCGGAAAACGTTTTACGCACACCAGTACGGCTCGATGGACGAGGTAGACGAAAAAGTGGGTGATATAGTCGAACAGCTCCGGGAGTACGGCTTCCTGAAGGAGGAAGAGATGAAGGCGACGAAAACCGGGAAACGGGTCTCTGAGCTATACATAGACCCGGAAAGTGCAAACATGATGCTGGAACAGCTCAGAAATGCCGAGGAAAAGGATACAAAGGCGGTTTCCTACCTGTTCATGCTTTCACGGACTACAGAGATGAGGAAGCCACGGGTCAAGAACAAGGAATGGAGCGAGATAGAGCAAGCGCTGATGGATGCCGGGGAGTACCTGCTTGAAGACATACCGAAGGAATGGAACACGGACTACGACAGGTTCATAGAGTGCATGAAAAACGCCTTGCTGATGCAGGGCTGGATCTCGGAGCTTGACGAGGAGAAGCTGATGAGCAAGTACGACATCGCGCCCGGAGGAATACGGGCCAAGACCAGGGACGCAGACTGGCTTCTCTACGGGGCACAGGAACTCGCCAGGATGAAAGATATCGAAGGAGACGTGGAAAAAGACATAGAGAAGCTGCGTCTACGGCTCCAGCACGGAATTAAGGAGGATCTACTCAACCTGGTGAGTTACGACAGAATCGGGAGGGCAAGAGCCCGAAAACTCTACGACCACGGAATCCGGGATCAGGAAGACATCAGAGAGGTAAGCTTCGAGAAGCTGAAGAAACTGATTGGGAAGAAGACAGGCAAGAAGCTAAAGAAACAGGTAGGGGAGGAAAACATCTTCGACAGAGAAAACATCACCGACTACTTCGAATGAGGAACTTCGGCGTTCAAACAGAGAAAGAACTCAGTTCGTATCTCTCTGTATGGCTTTCTCTACCCTGTCAACGAGGTCATGCTCCCCCACTACAAAAGGCACTCTCTGATGGAGATCGTCGACCTCTACCTCAAGGACAGTTTTCTGCCCGTTGCTTGAGACCCCTCCAGCTGCCTCAGCTATAAACGCCATCGGGTTGCCCTCGAACATTATCCTGTACTTTCCGTTCTCGTATCCTTCTTTTGGCGGGTATCCGAAGACGCCGCCCTCCAGAAGCACCTGGTTGAAGTCTCCTACCAGGGAGCCTCCGTATCTGAGTTTAAGCTTCCGGGAGACGTCGTCTTCTATCTGTCTAAACTTTTCCGACCAGCCGAGGTTGCCGCCGAAGCCATAAAGCTTCTCTCCCTCCAGACGTATCTCTTCCCTCGTCTTGCGCATTCCGTCATCGAGGACGTACTCGGTGACGGAGCCGTCTCTCGCCACCGTCATGGTGGTGAGAGGTCCGTAAAGAACGTAAAACGCTGCGAGAAGGTTTTCTCCTCTGCACGGAAGGCTTCCATCGTAGATCCCTACTATCGTACCCACCATGTTGTTCGTCGGTATGTTTGAGGAGCCGTCTAGAGGGTCGAGGGCGACGGAGAGGCCTTCTCCACAGTCCGTGATTTCGTCCTCTTCTTCGGAGGCGTACTCTCCTACGCCGTCTATCGATGTAATCCTGTCCTTCAGAAGTTTGTTGGCATAGATATCTGCCTCAAGCTGTTTCTCACCGGAGGAGTTTTCCTCCTCGGTGTAGCCTCTTCTCTCCTCCATACCTTTCCTGATCTCGGGTGCTGCCTGCCGAACCTCCTCCAGTACGTGGTCTACGGCGTCCACTTCAGACCACTTCTTCCGGTGTTTTTTCACCGAAGATTATCTCTTCCAGACTGTCCAGAAGCTTCCCCGGGTTTTCACGCTGGAAGATGTTTCTGCCGACCGCGAGTCCGTTTCCTCCTGCCTCCACGGTGCTGTAGACATCCCTGAGGAACTCTTCGTCGCTTCTCTTCGATCCTCCCGACATAACGGTTTTCAGGCCGGGAACTGCGTCCTCAATCTGTTTCCAGTCCTCCTGTTCACCAGGATACTTGCATTTAACCATGTCCGCACCAAGCTCGAGGCCGAGACGGGTGCCATAGGCGACGACGTCAGGATCTTTCTGACCTGAGTAATCAGGGTTTTCCTGTACTCCCTTGCCTCTTGGATAGCTCCAGAGTACCACAGGGACTCCGTGTCTTCTTGCTTCCTCCTGGACTCTGCGGAAGTCCTGCCACATCTCGTCTTCATGCAGTGAACCCGGGTAGAGAGTGTATCCTATAGCCTCTGCGTCCAGCTCCTCGACAGCGTACTCAACAGTACATTGCTTGGGTGAGAAGTAATCATCACGTTTCGCCAGGCTTGATTTTCCGTTCAGCTTCACCAGAAGCGGCGCACCGTCTTCAATATCGTTTTCGTGTTCCCACTGCCTGTAGTACTCTGCGTTTCCTTTCTGCAGGGCGATAGCTGTTACCGCGTCATGTCTGCCGACCTCGAAGACGTGTCTCGGGTCTGCGCTTTCAGGCATCGGCTCGAAGTCTACCGGGCCGTGTTCAGTTCCGTGGTCGTAGGCAAGTATCAGCGAGTTTCCGTCTCTTGTGATACCGGAGTCGTCTATATCTTTCATATTACACAGTATTATTCTGAGTGTTTTTATTTCCTTTGAGACTCCGGCGGGCTTGAAAGGTTGTCCCGACAGTATCTGTACATGACAAGAACAGAAGGTGAGACGCAACTGGAGGTAGGAGAGCCTGTACCGGGCTTTGAACTGGAAAACACGGAAGGAGAAACTGTAGCCTTAGGTGATCTGGATAACTACGACGGCGTGTTAGTCGTTTTCATGTGTAATCACTGTCCCTTTGTGCAGGGGCAGGTAGAGGAGCTGAAACGTCTTGATGAGGAGTTTTCCAGCATCGCGGTAGTAGGGATAAACCCCAACGTCGAGACCCATCCTATGGACTCCGGAGAGAAGATGCCAGGGTTCATGGAGGAGTACGGACTGGACGAGACCAATTTCTACTACCTTAAGGATCCTGACCAGGAAGTAGCAGAGGCCTTCGGCGCAGAATGTACGCCGGATCCCTTCCTGCTGGATATGAGACACAACCTGTATGCGCACGGAAAGCTCACAGACCGGGAAGGGCCTTCAGGAGAGATCGAGGAAAACTACATGCAGGAAGCCATAGAAAACATGCTGAAGAGGAAGTCACCGCCAGAGATACCGGAACCTGTAGGATGCAGCATCAAGTGGAAGAAATGAACTACAGCATAAGACCCCAGGAACACGAGCTCCGCCAGGCCAGACAGACCGTAGAGTCCACGGTGGAAAGGGCCAGACACCGTCTGGAGCTGAAAAAACTTACAGTAAACCTGGGTGCGTCCTCAACGCCGGACTCAGAGCTTTACGGCGCACACGGAGCTGCAGTCGGATCCGGCGTGCTCCAGCTTTACTTCAACCCATCAGCAGAGGACTGGCAGGAAAGTCTAGAGGAACTTACCTTCAAGACCTACGGGAAAGCATGGTTCGATGAGAACTCCGAACTGGAGAACCTGAACTGGGTGGAGCTACTTTCAGAAGCCTTCTCAGTCACCTTCGCCTCCAGGTTCAACGACCGCCGGACAGAGGTATCGGAGCAACTCGCCCATGAGTGGTCAAGGATAGATCAGAGTCTCCAAGAGGAGTTTTCAGGGGATCTCAGTATTTCCTGGGAGATGAAATGGCTGCTGGGAGAGGAAATCAAGGAAAGACATGGCTTGGAAAGGTTCACGGAGCTGGAGCTGGAGGATCTCAGGGAGGCAGGTGAGTCACTGTTCAGATGAAAACAGCGTTCATCGGGAGGTTCCAGCCACTGCATCTGGGACACCACGGAGTCATACAGGAGTACAGGAAAGCCCACAAACTCATAATTCTTGTGGGTTCAGCAGGCAGACAACGTGAAAGGGCAGATCCTCTGAGCTTCCAGGAGCGAACAGAGGTTATACATGAATGCTTCCCGGATATCAGGGTAACGCATCTGGAGGACGAGGAAAGGGCCGCAGCCGGCAACCGG
>CAKZNU010000062.1 GCA_937132175.1 uncultured euryarchaeote | reverse complement strand
CGACACCCAACCCGCCGGCCTCAGCCGTACCTCCTTCCGTTCCTGGCATGTTTATATCAACATTGGCACCGGGAGAGACAGCTATCTGAGGATTGTAAACAGTAGGTTCCCCCATATCCGGTACAGGTTCTGTCTCCGGGAGATCCTCGCCGTCACCTATCGAACCAAAGTTATATGTCGGACTCATCGAAGCACCCAGATCCGGATCCAGAGAGTCCATCACTCCAAAATTGTAAGTCGGACTCATGAACCCTCCCCCCGTAAACACACCCGGTGCAGAACCTCCTGAAGGCATATCATCCAATGCGTCAATTATGCTATCTATTTCATCGTAGGCTTCATCTCTGTCTGCAGCTGCGGATCGAAACATTCCTTCCCAAATAGAATTATGCGCCTCGTACTCGGATATCCTGTCTCCAACATCTTCTATTACCTCTATAGCTTTATCAGATACGTCTAGACGATCTCCTCCCATCTCTCCTTTATATCTTTTCAGCTGGTCAGTATCTACGCCTTGGTCTACGAGATGTTCAGCGAACGAGCCGAGATCAAAAAAGTTGCCTCCCTCGAATTTTCTTTCGATATACGCCGCTGCTCCAAGTGCAGCTTCATCAGGGCTCTCATAATCGACAGTTTCGGCGTAGTCCTGGCCCATCTCTCTTAATCGAGAAGCATTAGGGAAATCTTCGGTCATAATTAAAGAATAAGGAGAGAAGTCTTCCCTCAGAGACGGTCTGCTTTGTCGTTGAGTCTTGTGGCTCTTTCACCAGCTCTTCTCTCCGTTTCTTCGGCCACTCCAAAAGCATCTCGTGAATCCTCAAGTGAGGATGGATCTGTATTCAGGCTGCCAAGAGCGTCAAGCAAGCCATTAATGACACCATCTGCTTCTTCTCTATCCGCAGCCGCCTCGGCATAAAGACCCTCAAGTAAGTCATTGTGGACCTCAAGAAGCTCTCTTTGGGCGTTAGCTTCTTGAGCAGCGGCTATGCCTTTGCCCACAATTTCTCCAAACCTGTCTCCTCCAAGCTTCCCCTTGTATGTAGACAGTTCTCCGGTATCGACGCCTGCCTCTTGAAGGTATCCTGCAATCTCTCCAAAGCGGTTCACGTCATCTGCGCTATACCCCGGAGTCTGCTCTATTTCGTAAACAGCTGCTGCAGCACCCAGAGCAAGAACCTCGTCTTTACCTGCTTCATCTCGCTCTAGACCTACTCGTTCTGCGTACTGATCAAACTTATCTTCTTCACCCAGAACATCGAACATGACGTCAACTCCCGAATCATAGGTTTCTTCTGTCATAGTTTCACCTCCTGTTGATTCTGTTTCTTCAGGTTTTGACTGTTCATAATCTCTTCCCTCAATTGGCCAGTTAGTTTCATCTTTATCACCTAAATCGAAGATCGATACCCCATACCCTGTTTCGTCTCCCTCTTCAGAGACCGGTATGCGTATCGGGTGGTATTCATCTC
>CAKZNU010000061.1 GCA_937132175.1 uncultured euryarchaeote | reverse complement strand
TCGCAAGAGCCACCGCAGAAGTAGTCTTGCCGGTTCCTGCAGGGCCAGCGAAAAGCATGTGTGGTATAGAGTCCTCATCCACAAACGCCTGAAGCCGTTCCGTGATCTCATCCTGTCCCACTATCTCGGACAGAGAATCCGGCCTGTATCTTTCGGTCCAAACATCAATCATCAAAACACCCTCCGATTATCTCCTTGCCTGTAAGTCATCTCAGAGTTTCAATCCTCCTACCTCACTAAGGTCGGAACAAGCTTTTATTCTTTCAAGAACCCACGTAACCGTGAGAGTAGGTATTACAGGAACGCCGGGCACAGGTAAATCAACGGTCTCTCAGAGACTTGACGGAGACGTCTTGGACATCAGCAGGTTCCTGAAGGAAAACGGCATCGGTGAATCCGTGGAAGAAGAGATCTCGGTCTCCAGAGAGAAACTCAGAGAGGAGATACCGGAACCAGAGGGACGCCAGATACTTGACGGCCACCTCTCCCATCTCCTGGATCTGGATCGCTGTATAGTACTGAGAACCCGGCCGGATACTCTACGGGAGAGACTGGAGAAAAGAGATTACGGCAGAGAAAAGATTGAGGAAAACATAGAGGCCGAGGCTATGGATCTTGTACTTTCGGAGGCGGTCGAGCTTCAGGAAAAAGTCTACGAGGTTGATACCACCGATAAAGATCCTTCAGAAGTCAAGAAGCAGGTTTCGAGGTTCATCCAGACCGGTGAAGAGAGGTACGGAAACGTCGACTGGACGGAATGGATATAGAAAAACGAGGGACTCAGGCGTTTTCCTGTACCCATTCCTCCAGGTCATCCTCCCCCATGAATCCCTGGGTTCGTGCCTTGACCTCTCCGCCTTCTACAACCAGAAGGGTAGGAAGTGCCCGGACGTTGAACTCTGTGGCAAGGTCAGAGTGTTCCTCCATATCAACCTTTCCGAACTTCACCGAGTCAAAGGCTTCGGAGACGTCCTCGTAGACCGGTGCCATCTTCTTGCAGGGTCCACACCATTCGGCCCAAAAGTCAAGTATCCACGTATCATCGGAGGCTTTAATCTCCTCCATCGTATCCTGATCTATCTCTGTTGTCATAACCGTAGACTGGAAGGAAGCCTTGAAATATGCAGTGGTCTACCTGAAGTACTGCATTATACTTCCGAATACGGCAAAGGTTACCGGGCCAAGAAATATTCCTGCCGGGCCGAATACACCTATACCGCCGATAAGACCTATCACTATAAAGAACGGGTGGAGATCCGAGTCATCATCAACCAGGTAAGGCCGTAAGACATTGTCGCTGCCCCCTACGACTGCAGCACCGTAGACTCCCAGCAGGATACCTGTTACAGGACCCGAGGTAACAGCGAGGTAGACCGATGCAGGCACCCAGACCAGAGCAGTACCGACGATAGGCACGAATCCAAAGATCACTGACATGAAGGTCCAGAAGAAGGCATCAGGCACGCCCAGAGCAAAGAGCCCGAGCCCTGTCAGTAATCCCTGGGCGATCGCCATCAGCGCATGCCCCTCTACAACAGCCCAGACCGCTTCAGACGTGGAGGAAGCTACCCTCTCCAGCTCCT
Source organism: uncultured euryarchaeote (assembly GCA_937132175.1). Classification (GTDB taxonomy): domain Archaea; phylum Nanohalarchaeota; class Nanosalinia; order Nanosalinales; family Nanosalinaceae; genus Nanosalina. The sequence goes on along the minus strand of CAKZNU010000061.1, from coordinate 122 downwards.
CGCTATCGACAAAGGAAAACCCTCTGAGCCAGGACAGAAGCCTGTGACCGTCCCTCAAGCCGTAGTATTGTACGAAAAGCATGATGAATGCTCCCAAAGAAAGCGATCCGGCCAGATCCGCT
>CAKZNU010000060.1 GCA_937132175.1 uncultured euryarchaeote | reverse complement strand
CCTCATAACAGATTTTCCGGCTCCACACTTTTATTACACGTTACTGTGTGGCGTTGAGAGAGCGGTAAAATGTATCTTCACACGGCAGAAGCTGGATGCTTTCCGGATTGGAGTCCATCCACTCTGATGCAGACTGGTTCCTGTAAGAGGCCTCTGACGTCCACTTCATTCCTGAAGTCTCGCTGTCACAGATACTGTATGCCTGGGCCATGAGCTCGGACTCAACCCTTCTGTAGAAGCTCGGGGTTCCCGGCTCAGGTTCCGTGTAGTTTGCGTAATTAAAGCTCTCGTAGCTCTCTTCCTGGACACCGAGACAGACACCGACATCTATACCTTTACAGTACCTATCGATCTCCACCATTCCCACGTTTACGTCTTCCTCCGGTGAAGCCAGGTTCGTAACAGCTACGACAGAGGACACCACAACCATTGATACCGCGACCAGGAAAAGGTTCTTCCGCAGCCCGGTATCAAGCTTCTCCTCAATAATATCGGTGCTCATGTAACACCGTATGGTCAGGAATCTATTAAACCATGGTGTATCTACTTGATCAGGATCGGGGGCATTAATAACTTCGTCCAGATCCTGAATAAACAGGTATGCAGCTAGGAACCATACAGGGCGAGGTGGATACGAAGAGCTTCACGTTCCGTGCCACTGAAGAAGTGAAGAAGTTTGACTTTGTGTCGGTAAAGAGCAACGGAAAATGGATACTTTCACAGGTTGAGGAGGTTACGAAGGAGGCATCCGGAGAAACCTACGCAGAGGCCTCCATAATAGGTTACCGGGACAAAGGCATGACCCGGGCACCGAGAAGAGTGATAGAGCCGGACTCCATAGTTTATACTGCTGATCAGGATCTCATCTCCGAGACTCTTGGCCTCAAAGAAGACGGACTGGAGGTAGGAAATCTGGAGACTGATGACGAGATCGATATATTTGTCGACCCGCAGGACTTCTACAAACACTTCGCTGTACTGGCTCAGACGGGTGCAGGCAAGTCCTATACGGTCGGAGTACTGATAGAGGAGATGCTTGAACAGGAGTTTCCGGTCGTCGTAATCGATCCACATGGGGAGTACAGCTCGCTGGGAAGTGAAAACCCGGATAGGGATGACTCGAAATCCTATGAGGTCACGGAGTACTCTCCGAACACTGATATAAACAAGTCTGCGATACCTCTGAAGTTTTCCTCCAGGAACTTCTCGAAGAAGGACTTAAAGACTCTGATACCGGACTCTCTGACGAACTCACAGATGGGTGTGCTTTACAACGCTCTGAAGGATCTGAAGGATATGGATGAGGAGTACAACCTCGAGGATATACAGGAAGAGGTCTCGAAACAGGACTCTACCGCCAAGTGGAACCTTCTAAACTACCTGGAGCAACTCGAGGAATCAGACCTTTTCTCTGATGAAGCCATGGATCCACGTGATCTCGTGGAGCCGGGAGAAGCATCCATAGTGAACCTGAAGGCGGTGGATCCGGACGCTGCGGAGATGGCGGTCTATCTGCTGGCGAAGAAGCTGTTTAACCTCAGGAAAAGAGATCAGGTTCCTCCCTTCATCATGGTCTTCGAGGAGGCACATAACTACATACCGGAGAAAGGTTTCGGTCAAGCTGTATCAAACCCGATCATGCGGAAGATCGCCTCAGAGGGCAGGAAGTTCGGCCTCGGTATCGGCGTCATCTCACAGCGTCCGGCAAGGATCGATAAAAACGTTCTCTCCCAGTGTAACACTCAGTTCGTCCTGAAGGTGACGAATCCAAACGATCTCAAGGCCCTCTCAAAGTCCTTCGAGGGCATGACCTCCGAGGTCGAGAAGATGATAAAGTCCCTGCCGCCGGGTGTCTGTTTTGCGCTTGGCAACCAGTATCCTGTAATGACTGACGTGAGACAGAGAAAGTCCAGACACGGCGGTGAGACGGAGACTGCAGATAGCTACGAGAAGAAGACGGAGATCACCTTCTTCCGTCCGGAAGTCTCGGTCTCGGATATAGAAAGCCGTACAGGGGAGAAACACGAAAGGACCTTTTACCCTCTGTACATCGTGGAGTCTGATGAATCCAGGAGGCTGGTGGATGGAACTGACGGAAGCATCAAGGCAGAGGTTGGTGTTCCCGACGAGACAGAACAAGAAGTCTTAATGAAGCTTGATCAGGGACTCAGGAAGCCGGAAATCGTCGAGGAGACTGATCTTGAGATACCTGATCTTAACTCTGTTCTCGAGTCACTTCGCTCCAAGAACATACTGCAGGAAGAGAGTCTAGAGAGGAGGGAGTCTATACTTGAGGTAGACAAGGTATCGGAAAACGTTCCGGAGTCCCAGGTACAGGGCTATGAGGTCGGAGAATCGTCCATTTCCGGCCTTGAGGACTCCGTCAGTAAGGTTTACTATCCGTATCTGCGTTCGGACTCCTCCACGCATGATCCGGTGCTTGATCAGAGTCTGTAAACTCTACTTGTTTTAAAACTTGGCTCGAAACGCTAGAGTAAGGGTTCGTGGTCTAGTTGGTTATGACGTCGCCCTTACACCCTTGAGCGGCTTTCCCGTATACAGGTGGGAAAGGCGAAGATCCCCGGTTCGAACCCGGGCGAACCCATCTGTTACTACGCAAAGGTATAAAACAGTTTGTGAAGAATCTAAACTGTGACAGATAACGTAAAACAGGTAATAGTAGTTAACTCGGATCTGGATCTTTCCCGAGGCAAGCTGGTCTCACAGGCCTGTCATGGCTCACTTAAGGCATTCAGACAGTCTTCAAAGAATCTCAGGTCAGGATGGACGTCCTCAGGAGAGAAAAAGATAGTTCTGAAGGCTTCGATGGAAAGACTGAAATCATTAGAGTCCGAGTTCGAAGATAGAAGTATTACGTCTGTCACGGTCAGGGATGCAGGTAGAACCGAGGTAGAGCCTGGAACCTTGACATGTATCGCGGCAGGTCCGGAAAAAGAGTCCAGACTTGACTCTGTCACCGGAGAACTCAAGCTTATAAAATAGCAAAGAATCATAACAGGATACAGGAGAGCTAATGGAACAGGATCAATCCCCCGATATGACCGGTATGGACTGGAACTACTTCACCGATAGCCCCGGAATAAGAGGTCAGATGAAGGAACAGGTAAAGGACTTCGTGGTGAAGGAGCTTGCCTCACATGAGACGGGTGAGGGAGAACATCTCATAGCCAAGCTCAGAAAGCAAAACATGACCACGCTGGAGGCGATAGGAAAGCTATCGAACATGTTACATATATCCAGAGACAGGATAGGCTACGCAGGAAACAAGGACAAAAGAGCGGTAACAGAGCAGTATATCTCGGTTCAGGGAGTATCCGCAGAAGACATACGTCAGATATTTACCGACGAGTTCGATATCGAGGTTGTCGGTGAAGGACACAAGATAAGTCTCGGCAGCCTTGATGCAAACAGGTTTGAGATAGCCATAAGAGACCTGAACCTACCTATAGAGAGCTTGAGAAACAGATCCTTAGAGATTGTACAGGAGATGGACGGAAAGTTTCCCAACTACTTCGGGGACCAGAGGTTTGGCTCCGCTCGGCCGATAACACATCAGGTAGGAAGACATATTCTGAGAGGGGAGTTCGAGGAGGCGGTATGGACCTACATCGCAAAGCCCTACGATACGGAGTACAAGAGTATAAGAAAGACTAGAGAGAATCTATGGGAGACCCGTGATCCGGAAGACGCTGCCGAGGACTTTCCGGAAAGTTACAGGTACGAGAAAGCACTTCTTTACCACCTCAACAAGGACTCTGATGATTACAGAGAAGCCATAAAGAGG
>CAKZNU010000059.1 GCA_937132175.1 uncultured euryarchaeote | reverse complement strand
GTACCTATCTTAGTCAGGTTTATCGGTATCTCGGCGATGCCTGAACCGTTCGATACTCCGGAGCTGGTGAGGTCGCCGCCGTTTACTGAGGCTGAGACGTTTATGCCTTCTAGAGTCTCGCCGGTTGCCACGTCGGTGACGTTCATAGATAGGTTGAAGATGGTTTTTGATCTATCAAGCTCGGGAACCCCGGTCTCGAACTTCCCGAGGAACTCTGACTTAGACTTCGAGAAGACGTCAATCCTCACACTGTCGTTGTCACTGAGTCCCTCCCTGGTATTTACGGATGCGTTTACCGTCTTTGGACCGAGATCTGTCGATGGGCTCAGGTCATAGGGCGGATTGGAGCTTTCTGAGGCTTCCGGAGCAATCTCCGGGAAGGTCTCTGTGCCTCCTTCAGGGCTTCGAGAGATGAATCCTTCCGGAACCTCATATCCAAGCTCCGCCTGAAAGACGCTGAAAGGATTGTCTCCTGATGTCGAGACCGTGTCCTGGAAGGTTAGGTCTGCATCCGTGTCCCTGTCCCTGAATACGTCGAAGGATCTCTGTCCGTCTACCTGGACTCCTCCGATGTCTGCTGTAAGGTTGAAGGCGTTAAGATCAAGAGAGTTTACTCCTTTGGTCCCGTTTTCCGTGGTAAAGGATAGATCAAAGCCTCTGATACCCGGTGCCTCAGGCGAGATCTGCTCCGAAAACAAGCCCTCATTGACGCCGATCTCCTGTGTGCCTCCAGGTCTATCCAGAGTCAACGTGCCTGTAAGAGGTTTTCCGGAGGGCTGCCGGAGTACCTGACCTGAGAGGGTTGAGTTATCATCAAGAGTAAGGTTGGATCTACTGAATGAGGCCTCTACAGACACGTTTCTCACCGAGAAAGACGTCTTTGCTACGTTACTGGAGATTCCGGAGGCAGAAGCCGCCGTAAAGGAGACGTTGAACCTTCCTGTGCTGTCGCCGAACTCCCTGGAGGTATTGACGTCTGTGTTCCATGTCCGGGTTCCTGACTTCCGGGAGAGCTCGAAGGTTTTCGTGGTTGAGCCAGGTATATCAATCTCCGCGTTCACGGTCTCTACGGAGTCAT
>CAKZNU010000058.1 GCA_937132175.1 uncultured euryarchaeote | reverse complement strand
TTTAGATTATGCATTCTTCTCTTTGAGTACTTTTCACTCCAGCGCTCCTGTTGGCTGTTCTTCTTAATTTTACGTGCACTGTACAGTCCCATACAGACGTTATAACCGGCCGAATTTTTTTATACCGGGGGAAGTAATCAGTCCCTCAAAAACAGGACCCCGGCTGCCATGAAAAGTAAAACTCCCAGAACAGTACTTGCCTGTAAGCCGAGCTCTCCCTGAAGAAGTATGGCTGCGGAGACAGAGAGGCCTGCGGCCATGATCGCCCTGCCTTCTCTTCCTTCATCATGTACGTGTACCTCTCTGCCTTCATCATCTGTCTCTAGGGCCTGGTTTAACTTGCTTGGAGCCTTTGTTATCAGATCCCTGTTCTGGATCATGTCTATGGCGAGGTCTGTGGCCAGATCCTTCGGGGAGTTTTGCTCTCTGAGTATCTCCTTTACCTCGGAGCTGTACCTGTGAGTAAGATCTGCGTCGGGGTTTATGCTGAGCACTATCCCCTCTATCGTGACCATGGCTTTCCCGGTCAGTACAAGGGATGATGGAAAGTCTATGCCTCTTCTTGAGGCACTTACTATCATATCCAGTGCTGTACGTGTAACGGTGCTGTCCTTTGCTCTGGAGTTTTTGAGCAACAGGATCATCTCCTCGACGTCCTTTCTCAGCCCCGGTATATCGGCGTCTTCCCTAACCGAGCCGATCTCCTGTATTGTCTGTACGGCCGAGTCCACGTCTTCATTTGCCACATGCAGGAAGAGAAGTCCGAGCTTCCGGCGTGTAGTCTCCGTGAGTTTTCCAACCATGCCGAAGTCGATAAGTATAATCTGTCCTGTCTCCGTATCTATAAAGAAGTTTGAGGGATGGGGGTCTGCATGGAAGAATCCGTCTCTGATAACCTGTTTTAGACCCATCGAGATTCCTCTGTCCGCTACTGCTTCTGCGTCAATATCGATCTCCTTCAGCTTCTCGGTTTCCGTAGCTTTCAGGCCTTCTACCCTTTCCATAACCATGACACGTTCAGTCGAAACCTCCTGATGTATCTCCGGAATCTTTATTCCCTCCTCTCCGGACATGTTGTTTCTGAGGACTTCGGCGTTTCTGGCCTCTTTCTCCAGGTCCAGCTCATCGGTAATCCAGTCCTCGAACTCCTTAACCATCTCAAGAGCCTTGAGCTCGCTGATCCTGCTTGAGACCCTTTCACCTCTTTTCGCCAGGGACTTCAGTATATCGAGGTCGCGATCGACCTTTTCCTTTATACCCGGCCTTCTGATCTTTCCCACCACTTCCTCTCCTGTCTCAAGCTCTTCTCCTTGGACCTGTGCAATCGCGTCACAGCCTACCTGCTCTTCTTCACTCTCCTAGAAGTTTTCCTCTACAGGGCCTCTCTCCTTCTCCCCTCTATCCCGTTCCTCTGCGTCATCGCAACCTCCTATCTCGTCCTCCCGCTTCTTTCCCTCGTCTCTCTCTTTTGCTCT
>CAKZNU010000057.1 GCA_937132175.1 uncultured euryarchaeote | reverse complement strand
TGACAGCCCCTATCGGCTTCTTTACAGGTGCAACGACTCTCTATGTCCTTAGACGAGCAACGAACCTCGAGCTGAAGGGTTTTAGAAAGGAAGCCAAACATCACGGAATAGAGCTACAGGAGATTGATTCCCTTGAAGGAGGAGACTTATTCGAGCTCAGCAGAGATCTCTACTCGGATAGAACATCCTGGAAGGTACTAGCAGGATCCCTTCTCAAGTTCCCGGTAGGTATGGCGTCTTTCGTGGCCGTGGTATCTTACATCTCGATAAGTGCGTCTCTTATCCTGTCACCGTTGCTTTACAGGCCTATAGAGTACAGGATCTACAGTACAACATTGGATACGATCCCAGAGGTATCTGTGGCCTTTCTCGGAGGGATAGTGCTTTTTGTGGCGGGTGCAAACATCGTGGAGAAGGCATCTCTTCTCTATCTCAGGTTCAACAGGCTTGTATCAAGAGATTATTCAGGATGAGTACTGTCTGTGCATCTCCTTCAGGGCGTTCCAGTTTTCCTTGGATTCACTCTGGAATGCGTTGTTCATCAGGGAAAGCTCGCCCAGAATAAACCTCTGAGGAGAGTAACTCATGACATCGTCTCCGTAGTTATGTGGCAGGCCTACTGCATGACCCAGCTCATGAAGGGTGACGTAGGCAAAACTCCTTTGATCCAGATCACCGACCATGATACTTGGGGCGCCGATGTTTTCGGACAGACCTCTCTGTGAAAGGAAACCGAAGCCAGTATCAAGGGAGAGGACAACGACCTTGCTTTCGCTGGCAACGGACAGATCCCTTGCGATCTCGTGTGATGCCCTGACTACCTTCTTCCTGACCTCAACATCCGAGAGATCAGCTCCCTCCAGGAGATCCCTGTAAGCCCCGGGAGACCTCCTGAGAAGGCTCCTCAGAGTTTCATGTTTTGCCGTAGACCAGGAGATACTTAGGTTGATATCCAGGCCGGAGGAAAACTGGCTCTCAAAGTATTGAGAGATCTTCTCCCTTTCGTATCTCCTGCCTTTGCTGTCAGGCTGGAGACACAGACGGTAGATCTTTACATCTACAGGATCTTCCTCCACAGCAGCTCTGAAGGTAGGTAACTCCTTTAGAGTCCTGTAATGGCTTCTCGTCGGGAACTCAGATGGCACTCCGCTGTTCATCCATTCATACACCATCTTGTTTATCTCCTCTGTGGAGGCGTTGTACAGCCCTGAGTCTGAAAGGGTCCTGGCGCCGGATACCGCTGCAACAGCACCTGCTGTCGCGCCCAGAAACTCCCTCCTGCTCATGGAATTAGAGGCATCAGGGCTCGCGTCGGGCGACTCTACAGGATTTTCTTTGGTGGCCTCCAGCACGGTATCAGTTTGCTTAAGATTTTCTATAGTCTTACTCTTATTCGTCAACTTGGCAACCCTCCTACGGTCTTTTGATATCTCGATGAAGGCCTTTTTGTAAAGTTTCCAGAGTACCTCCTCTGCATCAAGGCCATCCGCTGACTTCTTCATTTCCTTTTCCAATCTGTTCAAAAGTTCTGTATTACATTCTTCCACAGCAGATATGAATGACTCTCCGTCCCTGACCCTGTGGACGTCCTCCTTTAGGGACTCGCCTTGGTCCACTATATGCCTTCTCAGAGATCTGAGCTCTCTTGCCTCCTCGAGAAGTTCACGGGAGAGGGCTCTGAGCTCGTCTTCGTTTCCTCTCCCGGGATTCCTCCGCAGTTTCCTTATCTCATCGGCTGAAAGATCTTTCCCCCTGGTTGTATTCCCGACGACCCGTCTGATGGCATCAAGCAAACCCACATACAGAGTTTGCTGGAGATACTTTTAGATTTTCCCGAAGGAAAGTACCGGCATAATAATCATGCAGTGAGAAAGGAGATGGGGAACATGGGATCTATGCCCCATATCTATCAGGACTTCAGAAGTATCTTTCCCCGACCAGCCTGTAGCCTGAAAACCCTGTAAATATAACTCCGAACAGTATCAGGATCAGAGGGTGGTTTGTCTTCTCTGCCTTTATGAAGGACTCATCAGGGTTCCCGGGAGGTACCTTTACCGTGATCTGGGATCCCTCAGTGTAGTTCTGGACCACGCTCTCTGCCTCCGACCTGAGGTTCTTCCCATCAGGTTCTTGGCCACCAGGATACATGTTACCTTCAGTGTACTCCTGGCCTTCAAACGTGTATCTGTAAATTACGTTAGGGTAATATTCCACACTACCTCTTCTCGTTATATCCTCTACCACGCTGGTTTTTACCACGGTAGCGCTCGTATTAACAGAGTTATCCAGCTGGGTCGCTTGGGCCTGCATCATTGAAAAACCCCAAACCACCCCGATTAGACCAACAATCAAAGCTAAGACGTTTCCTATGGTTCCGTCCTCCGAACCTAGCTGCAGTCTTGGACCGATATCAAACATATTGTCCCGTTAGCCCCAAAGTATGAAAAAGGTTACCTTGTGGGAAGTACCCTGCTCCGGCTGCTATTCTACGAACCGTTTATGTATTAGATCCTCTAACGTGTCAAAGGTGGAAGAGATTCTCGATCTAAGCTCTTTTTCCGGAAGATCTACGGACACCTCCTCTACCTGCCAGACTACGGTTTCTACGTCTATACTGTAATTTTCCTGAACGGTTTTCCTGTGATGTGGCTTCATGCAGACTGCGAGATCAGCTTTCTCCAGATCCCAGGCTTCCAGCTGTCTTGGCTTTGATGCCCGGGACCACAGACCACGGGCCTGCATCTCGTCCCTGACCTCATTAAGTACGTCTTCAGAGGCATCAGTTCCCCGCGAGAAGGATTCAACCCTGCCGCAGCTGGCATTTGTATATGCTTCTGCAAACATGCTTCTGAACCTGTTGCCTGTACAGATATACAGGACCTTCTTAACCATATACACATTTCTGGAGCCTGAAATAATATAGCTTGGGCTTGTTAGCCTGAAAGAACATAAAGCAGGAAGATGACCGTACCAGCTATAAGATAAGCTACGGTTCCCGCTAGCACACGCAACAGAACCTCTTTAAACGGATTCTCTTCACCTGAGCTCATACACCTATCTCTACTCTTTCTCGTCTTTGAAGTATGAGACTCCGCCACTCACAAGCGTGAAGTAACCTGTGAAGAACGCTGTCAGGGTCACAGCCACCAGAGTAAACGTCAGATCAACCGTTCCTGGTCCAAGCAGGAAGATGCCATACGTTATGATTACGGATATTACGGCGTTGATAGCTCCCTCAAGTATCCCATTCTTTATTTCGTCTTTGTCTGATGCGTACATAATGTTGTTTTGGTGACTGCTTATACATCGGCTTGGTGTATTCGGGAGATTCAGAAGTATTAAGTCTCTGTTAATTTCAAATTTATCTATGAGTTGGACTGCAG
>CAKZNU010000056.1 GCA_937132175.1 uncultured euryarchaeote | reverse complement strand
TAGTCAGACAACGACTTCATGTAAAGTAGGCTTTACTTTAAGTCTTATAAACTTTCCATTCCTGTTGGCGTCTCGTGTCAAGAAGGCATAATGTATATTCGGCGGTCTCTGTAGACGAGGGCCTGAATTTAAATTCAGCTCAGGAACATATAGAGATATGGAATGTCGCTTCTGTGGACAGGGTTTTGACACGAGTAGAGGCCTCCATGTACACCAGGCACAGGCACATGACGACGTGAAAAAAGAGATCAGAAAGTTTCTGGACAGCTCCCCCGAGGAGATAGCTGAAAGTCTCGATGAGACCGAGTTAGACACTGAGGAGCTGATAGAGGCCGAACAGAGACTTGCCGACAGGGACGAGGTTCTGCAGGTGCTTGCCGCAGAAGACAGTCTGTCCCCCGAGGACATGGATGAGAAGATAGGACTGATAGAAGACATGGAAAAGGAGCTGGAAAGCTCTGTAAAGGATGATGAAGCCTCAACCGGGCAGAACAACGATTCAGACGAAAGCAAAGGCCTCAACCTAAAGGAAAAAATAATGAAACGTATCAGAGGCCGCAGTTAGAGAAAGTGACGGCATTCAGCAAGATCGTGATTTGGAAGACACGGTGATGTGCGTGAGGGATATGAACCCCTATTTCTCGGGAAAACCTGAAGCCCGGAACTCGGCATAAGCAGAGATAGCAATCGGGAAAAAAGTAAGGCTAAGAAACTTTCCAGGAACCCCGATAGCCACAGTACTGAGAGACACAAACACCAGGCTCAGAAGAAAGTATCTTCCTGCATCCGTTCTCCCAGAGGTAAAGACAGGTGAGAAAAACACTCCGGCCAGCGCGGCCAGAAAGTAAAGAGTCCCTGAAGAGGCCGAAGCACCGACCCAGAAAATCACAACATATGTAGATAGACCAAGAAAACCGCCTAGATTAACCATGTTCAGTGATGACAGTCTATCAGCAAGATCATCCATACAGAGCTGATACAGCCTAAGCTTAACAAGAGTAAAGCACTGTCCGAAGCCTGTCTATCATCGTGGAGATGCCTTACAGATGCAGTGTAACCTGTTCATGCCGCCTCAGCCGAAGTATACCGGGCCAGCGAAGAAAATTTAAACTGTCCGTGCTAAAAGGGTGTTATGGATGTTGATCTGGATGAATCCTGGATACTCTACGGTCTAGGTGCGTTCCTTGGAGCGATATCAATACTTTACTTCGGGTTCAGTCTGATACTTGATCTATCTCCGGCAGTCAAGTCGTTTATGCTTCTTTCGTTTTCAGTGGTTTTCCTCTTTTCAGGAGAGTTGACCGACAGGAGCCTGCTCAGATACTCTGTGTACAGCTTCTCGACGGTTTCGTACCTCGGATTCATCCTGTACACGTTGCTCAGATTTGACCTCACTGAGGCACAGACTCTAGGTCTACTGGCCGTTTCTTCGGCAACTTTCACTGGGCTCGGGTACCTGAAAAACAAGGACTACAGCATTGACAGGGCGCGTAGCAGGCAGCTTGCAGCAGGAACCGGGGCAGTTCTTGCCGCAGCACTCCTAATAGATGTATCAGGCCCGCAGCCAGAGTACCGCCTCGAGCTTCAGGAAGAGATAAACTTTACCGGTGGAGAAACAGAGTTCGGAACCCTGACCGTAGAGAACAGGTTCGTCCTGCCCAGAAACACCGACATACCAAGTTACGACGGCTGCATGGCATACAACCAGACCGCAGTAGACCGCATCTACATCACTCCAGGAGAAGACAACCTGATACCTGGAGACACGGTTGAAAACTACAGCCTGACCGAAGAAATCAACCTGAGAGAGATGCTGGAGAGACAGAGGATAAACCCTGAAGCCTCGAAAAGTATGGAAGGAACCTACACGCTGGAGAGAGGAGAATGTCCCGAAAGCCCGGAGAGAAAAACAGTCTACATTGCCACGGATGACGAGGAAACAAGTTATGCAGGAGTAGAGGTAGACTGAGTGGGAAACCGCCGAGATTACTCCAGGTAAGGTCCATCGTCATCAGGCCCGAAAACATGAACTACCTCCTCGTCAGGGCCCGCGTCCGAATACGAGGAATCCTCCTCAAGACCTCTGCCAGCCTGATAAGCAGGCTTCAAGGATGGACCCCTAGCTCCCGCCTCGATAGCGACCGCCTCTTCGATCTCTTCAGGATCCACAGGTTCCATATTCCTGTGATAAGCCAATCTTTTCCGAACGGCTTCGGTTATCTCATCAGCTTCACTCTGTACATGCTCTTGATATCTCACTCGAACATCGGGAGTGGACATGCCTCTGCGTACTCTCCAGCTATCATTTACACCGGTGTACTTCGCAATCTTACATATCTCTTCCCTTACTTCCTCAAGAGGTTTGTTCCTGCCGTTCACCACAAGTTTGCCATGCTCGGGGAGATCAAGCTCTATGTCGAGGGCATTATATACTTTTCTAGCATACTCCTCTCTGTTTAGGAAATCAGCTCCTGAATGATCATATTCTGAATCACCATGAGATCGAGAAGCATCCTTAGATGGCTCTAGAAGGATGAAACCGTCGCCGACAACTTCAGACTCTTCGGGTAGATCGAACCGGTAGGCACTTTCGTCAGCGAATAAAGCGTCAATCACATTCCACTACACAGAGACAACAGTTATATGGAACGGGGTGCATGATCATCTTTCCAGTTACTACGACTTGTCTTCTAGCCCATCGGGGAACCTGTCTGCCGGAAACCCCTCCGGGCTGTACCAGCAAGGTAATCCGCAGAGCCTATGTGGCCGACGCCTGGCGGATCAAGTGCTTTACAGCTTCTGCCAGACCTGTTTCGTAACGCAATCATGGACCCAAAAGCTCCAGGTACTCTTCAGGGAAGCTATCAGAAGGTGATCGGTTGCTGTCCTCATGAGTTCGAACGCAATCAACTATGAACCTACTTGCCAATGACTATGTCTCCGTCCTCTGGTCTAAACTCCGAACCAGAATCTATAGTTGGTGTTCTCTCAGAACGGATCTCTAAGTCTCCTCTCCAAGACCCTGAGAGCACTGAGGAGTTGGTTATATTTATTTCAGATGGACCGGAGAGAGCCCTAAATGTGGCGGTTGGCTTCACCTGAAAAACAGATGAGATATTTACTTTCTGGTTCCCGATAAGGTGTGTCTGGTTGGAGATACAT
>CAKZNU010000055.1 GCA_937132175.1 uncultured euryarchaeote | reverse complement strand
GTTCTGGAGGCGGATCCGGCGGAGGTGGAGGCGGCGCCCTTCCTGAACCTCCGGAGGAAGGAGAGCCTGACCTGATTCTGGATACTCCGGATAACAGCCTCAGAGTCCAACAGGGAATTGCCTTCGAGATAAACGTCTCCGTCACAAACACAGGGGAGGGAGCCTCAAACTCCACCGTGATCAACCAGAGCTTGCCGGAAGAGTGGGACGGTGAGACGAATCAGGTTCCGGATCTGGAACCAGGAGAGAGTTTCTCAACAGATAAGGTACTTGAGGTATACCAGGATCAGAAGCCCGGAAAGTACACTATCACACTGGAGCTGGGTAACGAATCCGATCCAAGGGATACTGAGGAGGTCTCGGTGCTTGTACTTCCAAGACAGTCGAACGCACCTGTCAAAGATGTCAGGGTTGTAGAGAGCCTGGCTGACTCCTCTGGAAGCCTTGAGATCCTCAGTCCTTCAAGAATCAGGATGCCTGTAGACTCATCAACACGGATACAGTACCTGATCAGAAACACGGGTAACGTGGATCTGGGAAACGTTACCGCGGTTCCGCAGAGACTGGATAAATGCCTGAAATCGGTAGAGGGTGGTACAGATATAAATGCCGGTGAAACAGAGACTCTTGAGCTGACGCTTGAATCACGCAGGAATCCGGCTCTGTGTCCTGGAAGCATGAAGTTTGTATCTGGTGGAGAGGTACTGGGAATAGAGAAGCTAACGGTAAGAGTTATACAGGATGATCCGGATGGACGATTCTACATACTGCCCCTTCTGGTACTGATATGGACCATCTTTACGGCTTACAGGGTACGAGGTGAGAGAAATGATAGACGATACTAGAGGAAACAAGAAAAACGATCTCAGGCAGATAAGGAAAGACACAGAAAATAGTTTTGAGGAAGACTATGGGTTTGAAGACGAGAGAGGAATGAGCAGGGAGACAAAGATAATAGTAGGAGTTGAGTTCGTTCTCGCGTCCTACTACATCCTTGCCCTCATCGATATCGTGCCGATGTTTTAGTCACTGCAGACCCCTCAGGTTCTCGTTCTGTTTCCTACGTTTTCTGTAGAGCAGGACCAGAAGTATGATCACGATGACTATCACTCCCGGAACTACATAGGTTGTAGCGACATCTCTCAAAGTGTTTTCCCTGACCTCTAGAGAAGAGGATTCAAACCTCTCTAAGTCAAGCGCGGTAAGCCTGGAGGGGCCGTACGCAGCTACAACCTGAAGGTTCTGGTTTCTCTCGATCTCTTCTTCGGTGAGGTAAGCATCCACCCGCAGCTGCCGTGAACTACCGGGAGATATAGCGGTCTGTGACTCAGATAGAACATCTACCGTCCTGTTCATTATGGAAAGGTCATCGAGATATGTTCCTGTGGTAACGACGTTGTCTCCCGTGTTACGTATCTCCATGACTATCTCCCTGTCAGGCTTCATGTAGAATACGTCTTCAAGGCTGAGATCCGATACCGAGGTAGAGTTTACCTGTTCAACACCAAACTGGTTGTTGCCCAGGGATTCACCGCCAGGATAGGTAAAGGATATACTTGCAGTCTCTGGCGTGAACGTAAGGTTTGAATCAATCTCTACAGTGGTGTTTTTCTCAGGCCTGGTGAGGACAGACCTAGAGGTAGAAACTACATCGCTGTTCCCCTGACCGGAAAGCGAGATGGCGGACAGGTTAACCCTTGTCGGTAGCGTACCAGCGTTGTCAAACACAACTTCCAGACCGGTGCTTCCCGGATTAAACCTTACCCCAGAGACACTAATATCTGTCTCTACAGGCCTGACATCCACCTTCTTAATCGGATAGGTATCTCTGAGCTCGTTGACACCTGTAAAACGTCTTCCGAACTTTGCTATGACGCTGGTGTTTTCAGCCCTGTCCTCGAGATCGGATCCAAAGTTTACCTGGCTGGCGCCTATAACCTGTACAACGTCGACTTCGTTTTCCTGCACGATGCTGGATGCGGTATCCAGAGGCTGGTCTACAAGTATAGGATCTCCTTTCTTCAGGAACCGGGGCTCGAAGAAGCTATCCTGTGCATAAACCATGGAACTGGAGTCACCTGACCTGAGCTGCCTTCTGACAAGCTCTGCGTTGTTCTCCTGCATTGAGCCCTCCGAAATTATCGTCTCGTTCTGTAGATCGGTACTGTCCCATGGACGCCTCAAAAAGTCTCCGTAGTAAGTTACGGGCTTACCCTGGTTCTCAAGGAATCTCTCCGTTTCCTGGCCGTTGTAGTAAAGAAGCCAGTAATCATCCCTGATAACCTTTGAGAATGCAGATATAGTGTTCATCCCGTAGTCCGGCTGAACAACTATGAACCCCTCAACCTGATCACTTACGTCCGAATAGAGATCGAACTGGCTCTCCTCCCATTCAAGAGGACGTGTCTCAACATTGTTGACGTCTTCATTAGAGAGTTTGGTCTCGTAACCCTCCCAGATCGGGTTCTCGGATTCAAAGACGGTGTGTGACCCATTTGAACCTAGCAAACCGGATACGACCAAGGCCTCAGAGTAATCAGTGACGCTGTACGCATCGTCCCCTGTAAAGCTGCTGTAAGAGACCGCTATCGATGTATCTTTCCAGTCCTGAGAGTTTGTGATGATCGAAGATGTCGCAAAGCCTGTCGTCAAAACCAGAGCCAGTGATAACAAGGTAATCTTCCTGATGTTCATCTGTACCATTGTATGTCTAAATGCTGTGTCCGTTTTTTAATACTGACAGCCTTTTACTTGACCTCCAGCCGTACACGGATAATGTCTTCACCTCCGAACTGGTCCGCAAGCGTCGACGGAACCTTTGCCTCGTAGCTGTAGAGACCGAACCTGCCCTGGCGTCCGGACGCAGAGACGTTTGTAGTAAAAACTATATCCTGTGAGCCGTCAAAGCCTCCGGGTCCATCGTACAGCAGCCCTGTTACAAACCTCGAGGAGTTTGTGGAGTTTGCGACAGGTACGCCGCATTTCTTCAGACCGGCAAGGTTCATACACTTGGTCCTGTCCGGAAGGCCGTCACCGTCTGGATCATACCTCTGCTGCAGGGAATCAGGGTGGCCCTGAAGGTTGAGCACGGTATCCGCCTGGTTCAGGTCTCCTGAGGAGTTAAGAGGTTCCAGGTCCCTGATGTCATACAGAGCCTCATAGTCAGCATAGAAAAGTCTTGCCTTACTCCCTCCAGCCCATTTATAGAGTCCCTTGCTCGATCCCAGTGCGATACCAAGCTTCGACTGGCCGTAGTAGACCTGATTGCTTGATACGTTCAGTACAGCCCTCTCGACGTTGTTGGAGACACTACTTTCCGAGACATTGGATTCAGGATCTGCTGTCACGGTGTAGTTTCTTGGACCTATGCGGGCCTTTTCCTGTATTGAAACCTCGGTACCAGAACTCTGGACTGAGACACTAAGTTGCTCCGAGTCCACGGAGTTCCAGCTGGTGCCGTCAAATGTTCTCTCAGTAAGGTTTACCGGAACCGTGACCTCTCCTGCGTTTACCGATACGTTGAAGCTTACGTTGAACTTCTCTCCCTCTACCGGATCAGTTTTCGACAGGGAGATGGGTCCGATATCAATATCTCCCTTCTGAACCTCCAAGGTCTGTACGGGGGTTCTCGAGTATCCACCGTTTCTATCCCTTACCCAGACCCTGTAACCTAAGATACCGGAAAAGGTGAGGTTACGCCAGTCAAACTCCGCAGTCACGGTTCTATCGGTGACGTTGTCAAATGTCTGTGGAGAGCCATAGATTGTCTTGTTTCTGAACCTTCCCGTCTCATTTGTCGAAAGTATAGCCCTGTTTACGCCGGAGTTTTGGTCCTCTGCGTCCACAGATACAGTAACGTTTTCCGTATTGAACACAGGACCTGATACATCGTTTCTCAGGTTACTGAGTTCTGGTGGAAGATCGATCTCAACCTCTCTGCTCGTGGATCCGAAGTCTTCACCGTCGAAGCCGAATACATCAATGTTGTGCGTGCCGTCGGAAAGGTTCAGGGTTCTGTTGATCGATCTTTCCCTGGCTGCAGAGATGCCTACAGGCGTAGATGCTGAACGCGTGGAGAAGTTTGCGTCCCTGACCGGCTTCACCGTACCGTCAAGGTAAGAGTAGAATAGCTCACCGGTATTTGAGTTGATATGCAGGACCTCTTCACGGGAGTCACCCGCCCAGTCCAGCGCTGCAGGACGTGTCTTCGCAGCTGAACCATAGTTAGGATCCAGTATCTCTTTTCCGCCGGTATAGTTGAGCAGGCCCAGGTTGTTGCTTCCGGTAACATAGGGTACTCTGTCGAGGCCGTCTCCATCCAGGTCGCTTACGCATCCACAGCCCTTGTTGTTGTTCGAGCCAAAGGAGGAAAACCCTGTAGAGGAGATCTGGCCGCCGTCCAGCCACTTTACCGTATCAGACGTACCTATGAATACAAGGTCCGGGTCAGCATCATCGTCAAAGTTTCCTGGTCCCAGAACCCCGTTGGCTGCAATACCTGAGCCGACGGTTTCCTCCGCTGAGCCCTCCCTGTTTTTCTTTATGTAGCCGTTGTCCGAGGCATCCGGATAAAACACGTATTCTTTATCCTCCTTCCAGCTGCCGACGGCGATCGGCGTCTTTGAGGTTGAAATCCCTTTGTCAATAGTGCTGTTTTCCCCGGTCTCATCTATGATCCTGAGGTCGCCGTTGCCGTCTACAAACGGTACCTCAAGAAAAGGGTCATCATCAAGCTGTGCCGACCCTGCCATAGCTGAGGGGAAAACCTCCATTTTTTTGACGGTACCGTCGGAAAAAAGCCGGACAAGCTCGCCGTTGCCGTCCACGTAGAAAACTCCTTCCCTTCCGGCAGTCCTGTTTTGCCCTTGATCGACGCTCAGCCTGAAGCTGGAAAGAGGGTTTACCGTAGAGACCGAAAGATCCACAAGGCGACTCGAAAAGACCTTGTTAGACGGACTAAGGATAGAAGGATCTGGTCTTGAAGTCACTGTCCCCTGGCTGTACCCGGCAAAGTTTACGGTTCCTGAAAGCCCGAAGATGGGCTGGTTCCCATGGAAGCCGGTTTCCTGGTACGCATACAGGTTTCCGTTGTCTCCACCGACGAAGAAAGTATCCTCGTCTTCACGGAAACCTATGGACTCTATACCCCATGTGCCCGGTAGATCGGAGGAAAGAACCTTGGATGTACCGTTTACCCAGAGCTTCTCGATTCTGCCTCCGGAGCCGCCCAGAAGCCAGAAAGGCTTTTTTCCAAAATCTCCGAAGGCAGCGGCAAGTATCTTCTCGTTCCCCGAGAACCCTACGGACGAGGTAGCTTCCTGAAAGCCTGTTCCGTTGTAAAAGCCTAAGTTGCCCCCGGCATCCGCCATCAGAACATGTGTATCGTTTCTTGCTGAGGCCGTCATCCTGTCTGAGAAGAAACCAGGTGAGACATCCTGGAAGCTGTCGCTGTACCGGTAGACAGACGGTGAGGCCGTACCCAGGAGGAAGAAGTCGTTCAGGGAGGAACCGTGGGTTTCGGTTACGGTCTCTACGGCTGTGGAGTCAGGCTGTGTACCGAGGTTCTGGAAGGTCTCAGAGTCCTGATCGTAGAGAAAGTTGTCAGCGGCCTGTGTTCCTATGTATGCATGAGTGGAGTTTGCCGCAAGTGCGGAGACATCGTTACTGAAAGGTGTCTGGCTCTGGCCGAACCTCGTGAAGGAGCCGTCAAAAACCGTGAACTCACTGCTTCCAGCTCCCAGAAAGAAGTTATCCTTATTCGTGGCACCGGAGACGATGGATTTCTGGGGGGCACCGGATGAATCGAGGTCGAACCATGAGCCGTTAAACCTGGCTAGGTCCGGTACAGAGGTTCCGACAATCCAGTAATCAAAGGTGGAGAGGGCGAGGCCTCCAGAAGACAGAAGTGAAAGTGCCAGTAAACCAAGGACCAGACCACGCCGTCTCACAGTAACGAATACGTCTCGGACGTTTAAATTTTATGGTTTCAGTCCGCTTCGAATACCTCCCGGTATATTCTCTCCAGGCTATCAACGGATTTCTCAACGGAGTACTCCAGAACCTCATCTCTCGGGTCAGAGGCTTCTCTCTTGAGCGTCTGGTTCACCGCTTCAAGAGTTGATTCAGGTGAGCCCTTTCTGAATAGAACAGATCCGGGCTTCAGGGTTCTGTGAAAGGGATTTACGTCCGGAGCGACTACAGGCGTTTTACAGGCCTTGGCCTCAAGCGTAGACAGGCCCAGAGTATCCCCTGTAGAGGCAGTCACGAATAGGTCTAAGGCAGAGTAGAATGCGGGCAGATCCTCTCTGTCCAGGAAGTCGGAGAAAAAGACGTTTTCCGGTGCATCCGACTCGAGGTCTTCCCTCATAGGGCCCTCTCCAACCATCACGAGTGTGCCCTCAAACTTTTGCGCAAACCGGATGAGCACTTCAGGGTTCTTCTCCATGCTGAGCCTTCCGCTGTAGCCTGCTCCCGGCCGCTCGAACTCTCTGCCAAACAGATCCGAGAGCTCAACGCTTTGCGGCCGGAAAAAATCTGTATCAACCCCGACAGGGACCTTCCGGAAACAGCCTTCTCTCCTGTGAGGCTCAGTCGATGCCGTCCTTGCATCGAATCTGGAGATAAACAGGTTTTCCAGAGGCACATACAGCTTCTTAGTCAGTGCAGCAACACTCTTCAGCCTGATAGACTGCTCAAAGTACTCCTCTATCGGTGTATGATGTGTATAAACGGAGGAAATATCTTTGCGCTTCGAGTGAACCAGACCTGAGATACCTATAGGGCCGGGACTGTGACAGTGAACAATATCCAGGTCAATTCCCGGAAGCACTGGCTTAGGTATCCGGTAGCCCTCATAGAACGGATTGGGAAAAGACCTTACAGCCTTCTCATCGTCTCCAGGGCTGTAATCCGGCGACTCAGGGAATACAACATGGACCTCATGACCTCTTTCCTCCAGTCTTTCCTTCCATGTCTCTAGGGTATAGGTGACACCGTCTACCTCCGGAAAGTAGCTGTCGGTGAAGAAACCTATGTCAAGACCCATCTTCCTCACCGGTGACAGCATCCACGAACTCCTTTGCTCCGTTTTCATACTCCGGGTCTTCCTGATTCTCTATGAAGTACTCTACATGCTCAACAACTTCCTGAACATCTGAGGCCGTCTCTATACCCTTCAGATCTTTTTCCTGAGCCTCCTCTGCAAGAGCCTCCTGGAAGGGTAGGAACGGATAGACGATGCAGGGAGTGCCCGCTACAACTGAGTCTGCAATGGATGAAAATCCTGTACATACCGTGACCTCTGCCTTCTCCGTGTATGGAGTCATAGATGGCTTTGTATCCCAGTCATCGTCTCCAACCATCCTGACGGATAGACCTCTGTCCTCAAGTCTCTGCCTTATCTGGTCAAAGTTTTCTCCGTGTGTCCCCGGGCTGAGTAAAACATCGTATGGGTCTACCTCGGGATCGCTTTCACCTTCCTGTGCAAGGGGATTTACCTTTGTGTAGCCTTCTGCATCCTCTTCCTGGCTCCATAAAGATGTAACGACTATCTCCTCTGCGAAAATTAATGACAGGCGATTATATATCTCTGACGGGAGCCTCCACTCGAGATCAAACATCTCTGGCTGTACATGATCAATTCTGTAAATCTCTCTTCTCTGTAGTATCGCAGCCACGAGACCCAGCAGATCATCGGTCACGACAGTATCAGGGTCTTCCTCGTTCAGCCAGCTCCAGATGTCTCCAAACCTTCTGATACAGTTAGGTACCACATTGCTTAACCCGTGTGCCAGAAAACCCGGTACAGAGTCCCCTTTCACCGTGACAGTAGTAAGCTCTGGCTGTTCGAATCCGTTCAGATCAACAAACCTGCCTCCAGGGCCTCCACCAGCGATCGAGACCTTTTCTCCTCTGGACTCTATCTCCTTGGCGACAGGAATAGCTCTTGCTGCATGGCCTGCGCCATCGCACCAGTACACTATGGCTACCTTCTCGGACATAATGTGACTAAATTAAGGAATATTTATTACAGTAACCGGCCTTCGACAGGTTTCCGATCATTCCTCTGCCAAGAATGAGGCAATTGTTTCGGCGCCGTTAGGTCTTTGTTGAGGCTCACCTACTGAGGAAATATCTTTTTCAAGATCCCCAGAATATGTCTTAAACCCTTCATAATCTGAGAGAATATCTGCGATACCATTTTGTTCAGAGGTCTGTGGAATCATAATACAGGAAGTTCCTGCAACAGCAGCCTCCATCATGGTGGAATAGCCCGCACAGATAACAACATCCGCTTCCGAAATGAAAGGCTGTAGAGACCGCTGTGTCTCCCAGTCTTCTGAACCCACCATTTTAACATCATATCCTTCCAACTCCTCCGTAATTTCCTCCTCCATCTCAGAGGCCTTGGTAGGAACAAAAAGAATATCAAAGTCCAAATCTTGTCTCTCTGAACCTTTAGGCGCCAAAGGCCCCACTTGCTTCGCACCCTCTGGCTTGAGCCCATCCCATATAGTACAGTAAAACATTTCCTCATTCTTTCTGGATACCAACTTGTTAACAGCCCATGTCATCCACCCTTCCAGAGTACTTTCAGGAACATCTCTACTAACGTGGGTAACGGTGTAGAACTTTTTATCTTCAAGAAAAGCAGCTATTAGACCTAAAACGTCATCTGTCACCAATACATCCGGATTTTCCTCCCTAATCCAATGCCTTAAATCTCTTAATCTATCCAGAGGATCCGAAAAGATGTAAAATAAGGCCTTAAACTTATTTTTTTCAAATCTACCCCTCATATTCGTGACAGTTGGAGTGTAATCCGAAAGATCTCTCATCTCCAGAAATCTCTCTCCAGGTCCGCCTCCTGTCATCTCAATATCTACACCTTTATCATCAAGTCGTTCTGCTATAGCCAGCATTCTCATTGCGTGTCCTGCACCTTCACAATGATAGATTATACCTACCTCGGCCATTTGTACAGATATACCGACGAAACTTAAAAAAACTCTAAGTATGAAAACACACATGACATATCAAGCAGATATCTGTGTCATAACGCCTACTATTAGAAACCCAGAATTCATCAAAGGTTATATTGAGAACGCACGGGAAAATGATTTCAATACTGACAGACTCTATCTAGTACTTGTAACAGAAGACTTCAACGACAAGGAAGCGATGGAGGAGATGATCGAGGACCTCGGCGTTGAAGGAGAGGTTTTCAACGGTTCTGACAGAAACGAGTGGTACGAGGAAAACGGTATCTCGGAGTACTCTGACGTTGTACCGGCAGCTAGCCATGCGGAGACCAGCTTCGGCCTCCTGTTCATGTGGGCTCATGAAAACTTTGAGTACGGAGTATTCCTTGACGATGACACACAGCCACATGAAGACTTTGACTTCTTCGGGAACCATCTTGACCACCTAGACTCGAAGAAGAAGGTTGAACACGTTTCAAGCGACAAACAGTGGGTCAATGTTCTCTATCAGAACATCAATAGGCATGATCTATATCCACGTGGCTATCCGTACAGCGCAATGGATGAGGAAGTCGATACACAGGAGAAAGAGACAGACGAAATAATCGCATCTCAGGGCCTCTGGACCAATATTCCGGATCTTGACGCTGTCAGGATCCTGATGGACGGAGACCTCAAGGGACAGGCCCAGACACTTACCAAGAAAGAGGATTACAAGAGAAACTTTGCAGCCGAGGAAGGAAACTACCTGACGGTCTGTTCTATGAACCTGGCTTTCAAGAGAGAGGTTATCCCAGCCTTCTACCAGTTCCCTATGGACGACAACGAATGGGACATCGGCCGGTTCGACGATATCTGGTCAGGTCTCACCCTCAAGAAAGCTGCAGATATGCTCGATAGATCTATTATCAACGGTTTTCCGCTCTGTGTTCACAACAAGGCAGAGCGTTCAACCTTCAGCGATCTCAACAACGAGGTGCCGGCACTTGAGCTGAACGAACACTTCTGGGAAGCACTTGAAGAGGCACCGGATCAGGCAGAAGACTTCTTCACTGCTTACGAAGAAATGATAGAAGCTGTAGACCGGTATGACTTCTCTGAATACGCTAACTCAGACTTTATCGACTTCACAGTCGAGCATATGAGAATGTGGCTGAAGGCTCTAAATAGCCTGAAGTCTCATTGAACATAAGGTGTTAGAGCTTGGGCAAAAACGTCTTGATGCTGGTGCTAGACTCTCTCAGGAAGGATAAGACCTCGGTCTACAACGATGACATAGAGTTTACTCCCGAGTTGGAAAGAATCGCTGAAGAATCGGAGGTTTATATGAACGCGGTAGCCCAGGCTCCCTGGACTCTACCGTCTCACGCCTCAATGTTCACGGGAGAGTATCCACACCAGCACGGTGCGGGTCAGTCAAAGACTTTCTTCAAGTATGACGGAGAGAATCTAGTCGAAAAGTTTAACAAAGAGGGATATCAGACCGGAGCGGTGACATCAAACGTCTGGATGACTCCTCACAAGGGAATGACAGACGAATTCGACTTCACAGAGAACTTCATGGGAGTAAGCGGCAGAAAACCCAGTGTATGGCTCTCGAGACTTGGGACAAAGCTCTTTGATATCATGCCTGAGTCTTTAAAGAAGCCGGTAGAAAGGTATATCGACAGGGTATTTGATGCGGTAGGGATAGATGACTCCTGTAAATCCAGAGAAACCGTAGAAGAGACGAAGGATTTTATCTCTCGAAACCAAGACAGGGACTTCTTCCTGTACACAAACATTATGGAGCCACATGAGCCTTACAACCCTCCACAAAAATACCTGCGTGCACACGGGATAGAGGATCTTGAGAATATTCCCGAGAGGCAGAAAGATCTTTTTACGCAGGATGTAGATTTCGACAAGCTTGAGAGAGTTTACGAGGCATCCGTAGACTACACTGACGACCTCGTCAAAGAAGTGCTAGACCATCTGGAGGACGAGGATGTTCTGGATGATACTGTGGTGGTTGTCCTATCAGATCATGGGCAGGCACTTGGAGAAAACGGTATCTTTGGTCATCAGTTTACTGTAGATCAGGCGGTAACAGACATCTTCATGACGGTAAGATCACCAGAGGAGGAGAAAACCGATGACCATGATGAGATGTTTGAGCTCAAAGAGATTTACAATCTCTTGCCACGGCTTGCAGGGTTTCAAGAAGGGAGAGTGTCTTCTACGGAGGTGGCGAAGGGTCGTTATCAGTTCCCAACTTGCTTTATAGGGTATGTTCCAAAAACAGAATGGGACAGATACTACAGGAAGTATCAGTACTTGAGCACAAAGGACGGATATGCAGTAAGATGTGTAGACCATGAGGGAAATGAGGAGTACAGAGGTTTGGACGGTCTGGAAATGGATCCGGTTAAAGCAAAAAGAGACCTCAGAGAGATGGATGATGAGAACACAGAGAATACAGAGGAAGCATCCAAGAACGATCTTGCGGAGGACGATGAGATCAAGAAGAGGCTTGAGGACCTAGGATACAAGTAGGTGATTTCTTGCTGAGTAGCAAATGGATATGGTACCTGGTTTCGACCGCCATCTTGGCAGGTCTTGGATACTTTGCCGACTTCGAGAAGTTTATTGCTTCGTTGAGCTCTGCCGATCCCTTTTACTTCTCTCTTGCATTTGTTTTCGGGATGACGTTTTTCCTGTCGAACGCCGTGATCTGGAGATCATTTCTCAGGGAGGCCGGGGTTGAGCTCAGCCTGTGGAAGTCTGCAAAGCTGTTTATGGGAGGCCAGTTCATGAACTCAGTTACACCTCTTGGACAGTTTGGAGGAGAGCCCCTCATGGCGTATATTATATCGGATAACACGGACGCAGGGTATGACCAGTCGGTCTCCTCGATAGTCTCGGCAGATATAATAAACTCAGCGCCTTTCATCACTTTCTCCGGCGCGGCCTTGCTCTACCTATCCCTGTTCGGATCCCTAAACAGCAGGCTTGTAGACATCGCCTACCTTGTAGTGATACTGCTTGTGGTACTCTCAGCGGCCGGATACCTCCTCTGGTTCGAGAAGGAGAAGCTGGAAAACTTCGTGATAGGGGTTCTGACGAAAGCAGAGTCAATCATGAACCGGGATCAGGCATTCGAAGGCCTCAAGGAGAAAGTGCGGGACGCTGCCGAGCTCTTCCAGAGCTTCGGCAAGAATCCCAGACATCTGCTGCGGGCCTCTCTTATATCACACGCATCTGGCCTCGCACAGGTCATCTGCATGATATTTGTGCTGCAGTCTCTGGGATACAGTCCCGGCATCGCAGCAGTCACGCTTACGGTAATCCTCTCATCGTTGGCATCCTTCAGCCCGACGCCGGGAGGCACAGGCACGATAGAGGCAGCTATGACAGGTTTATTACTTCTCTTTACATCTATACCGCCTGACGAAGCTCTTGCTGCTGCAGTACTCTTCAGGCTTACGACTTACTGGCCGGGGCTGCCCCTAGGATACCTATCTATTCTATCACTGAGGTCGTCCAAGAAATGAGTTACGTCTACAGGCTGGCAGGAGAAAACATCGGTCTTGCCCGTTCAGAGGCAGAGTCTCTCCTAAGGCAGGAACTTGACCGCCTGAAAGATTCTGAGAGACTTTTCAGAAGTCAGGGGCTGCCCGAAAATCCGGAGAGACTTGCTCTTATGCATGAAGTTTCACGGGAAATCTGTCAACTTGAGGATCTAGAGGAGACCAAGTTTAGGCCTGAAGGAAGCTTCAAGGTCAGTATCAGGTCCTCCATGACGGAGACAGAAGTAGATGAAGAGGACATCGGTAGAGTGCTGAAAACTGAGAACAATGAGGTTGACCTGGAGTCACCGGAGGAAACAATACACGTATACAGCACAGGGAGCGAAGCCGTGGTAGCTAATCAGGTCGGCTGGCCGGGA
>CAKZNU010000054.1 GCA_937132175.1 uncultured euryarchaeote | reverse complement strand
TGGATACTGAGAGTACCTTTCCGGGCGCAGGACGCGTACTTGTTCTGACACTGCTTTTAGTACTTGCTGTGTCCGGCGTATCGGCTACCTTCCTGACTGATTTCGATGTTCCTTTCAGTGCATTCACTCTGCCGCCTGGCTCAGAAAGTGATAACAACCTTGTGATGAACTTTACTCTGAACCGTGGCGGAGATGTCCTGATTAATGGTTCCGCGGAGCCGGGTGAAAAACTCTATAAGTTCTCGGACAACGAGACTATGTTCCTTAACCAGTCCTTCGATACTCCCCGGGGACTAAACGGCTACAACCGTGGTGAGGATATACTCAACGTTACACCTCTTTACACAGGATCAAGGATGGAGGTTATCTCTGGTCTGGAGCTTGAAAACATCTCCTCGGAGACGGTGTATGCAGACGGCGGAAACCTGAGTGACGGAGTTTTTCAGGGCGATGAGGTAGCTCCGGAGCCCGAGCTGGTCCTCAGAGACAACGGCTCCGAGGAAGGTCTACTGGATGAGGAAGACTTCGTGGTTGCGTCCGGATCCTTGAACGCCACGAACTTCTCGGACGACGTGAAGTTTATTGACGTCGACAACGACGGACTGTTCGACGATGGTTCGGACGCTATAGTGAGAAGCCCCGACAGCGAGCTTCAGGAATCTGATACCGTCCTGAGAGGAGGCACAGATCTTACGGACTTCGGCTCGGTCGGGCCGGAGGTATCTTACTTCGATGTAAACGGGGACGGCGAATACCAGGATACTGAGGCAGTCTTACTGGAGAACGGGTCTGCAAACGAGAGGCTGGAGGGCAACGGAATAGGCACTCTCGGTGACAGCGAGGGAGACTACCTGATCCATGATGGGGATGCCGGGCTGGTTGATGCTGCTAACTCGAACCTGAGCTTCTTTGATACCGATGGTTTCAACGAGGGATGGTTTACCGGAGACAAGAGGTACGAACCTATCTATCATGAGGAATTCCAGGACTTCTTTGTGAACGTCTCCTATACGACCAGGATAGGCCCGATAGACGTGACCTCGTTTAACAGCAGCGACAATACCACGGTGGATCTCGGGCTTGAAACCATGAGCTACGTAAACGCCTCGGAGGGTAGACCGGAAAACAACACGATAGGAAGAAACATCTACAAGGTGGACGGAAGTACCTACAGTGGTAGCGGAGAGTTCTACGTCTTCGAGCTTGCGTACGAGGGAGATCCTGACGGCGTCTGGAACCCTGAAGATCCAGGGGACCAGGAGATCCTCGTCTACGATCTTGACTCCGGCTCGGACGTCTCAACCGGAGAAACCCTCCTGTATAACTCACATCCATCCAACGACAACGTATCCGTAGATGTAGGCGAGGAGTTTGAGAACCCTCAGTTCTCAGATTATACTGCACGCAACGTTGATGCAGAAGTCGGATTTATGGACAACTCCAGTGGCAAGTTTGAGCCCTCCGGAGACAACGTCAGCGTAAACGTCTCCCTGGGAGGTAGCTCGGAGATCGTAAACCTTGCCCCAAACAGGTACGCAGGCACCACAGGAGGTTCGGGAACCTTTATTCCGAAGGGAGAGATAAGGTTCTGGAACGTGACCCCGGGAGATACACCGAGGAGGGACGGTCTCTACGTGGATATAGATACATCCGGTAATATCACACACGGCGACGTCAGGATCGGAGAATGGATAAAGACTGAGCCTACCGGCCTCGTGGAGCCAGACGACCTTGATCAGGGTGTCTCACTGGATGCTTTCTCTACTGGCAAGGCCGTCTTCACGGACTCCGACAGAGATGGATTATACGATCCCGGCGAGGGTGATGACAGAGGCAAGGCAAGTGATACGAACGGTCGGGATGCTCTGGTAACTACCCAGGGAGACACTCTGAAACTTGAATCCATAGACTCTGTCATCAAGCCCGGTGACGCAGGTCTCCTCAACTTTGACGACCGGTACGGATACTTCGAAAACGAATCCGACGGCAGATACACCAGTACCGAGCCTATTATCAGGAATACAGGCGGAAACAAGGATCGGTTTGAGCCCGGTGATACCGTTGTCACTTCTGGAGAGCCAGGCTTTCACTCTTTCAACACCTCCGAGCTCTACGTGGAAGACGGTGAGGAGCCAGGATTCGAGCAGGGCAGTGACGAAGCCATCGTATACGACTCGAACTCGGACGGCGTGCTTTCACGTGGACCTCTCAGTACAGGAGACCGTGTACTGGGCTTCGGAGAGGCGAACCTTCAGACCTTCAGACCGGTTTCTCGCACAGAAGGCTTTACAGGAACCGGATACATCGACAGAGACGGATCAGGCAAGCTCAACACAGGCGAAGAGATCCTCAACGTTACACTTGTTACCAACGGCTCTGACTCAGATACGGTATCCGGCTTCAATATCTCCAACTTTGCGCCATCGACCGTGCACAACGGCTCAGAGAACTACACGGATGGAAACGCTATCGTAAACGATACCGACCGAAACCTCGTATTCGAGGACGTACTGGAGGCTCTGGAGATAGATAATGTTGCCTCTGCCGGGAGATCATTCGAGGAACTTATAGGTCCTCAAGAAGTCGAAAACGAGGTGCTGGAGCTTTTCCGGGATACAGGAGACTTCTTCTTTGATCGCAAAGACGATGAGAAAATTGCGGAGCTTGAGTATTCCTCTGGATCATGGAATGCTTCCGGTCTTGATACCGCCCTCAAGGCCGATGAGACGTTTTTCGTCTCGTTTAACACTAGCGCCGGTATTGCACAGGAAAAGGTATACCGCTTCAGAGGCTCTTTAATATCCGGTTCTCTTGCTGGCGGCCAGAAACAGTCCTATGAAAACCCTTCCTCACAGATCATTGATGCTTATCCACCCGAGTTTACAGGAGGGTTTACGGGAGTGGGTTCGGACTCTTCCGATTCCAGCAGACTTCTGGTTTCCATTAGGGAGAAAGGCATAGGAATCGCAAGCGCCAGCGTATCCGATGAAATAAGGGATTTCAAGATTCTGAGAGATGATGTCTCCGTTACAGGAGAGACTGAGAGGGGAGGAGATATCCGTCTCGAACTTAATACCTCCATCCAGACCAACGCAACTCCCAGGGTCGAGCTCAACGGCAGTATAAAGGATCTTGCGGAAAACAGGGCCGATAAAGAGACGTTTGAGTTCAAGGACGGCCTGAGGCCACGCCTGGAAGACGCAGAGTACAGGGATCTGAACGTGGACGGCAAAGTGGATACTGTAGAGCTTACGTTCTCCGAGAACATCAGTTATGATGAGTTCAAGGCCAGTGACTGGAACGTAGAGAGCCGTAACCTTACAAGGCTC
>CAKZNU010000053.1 GCA_937132175.1 uncultured euryarchaeote | reverse complement strand
GAATCAATTTTATACCAGAATCTGTCTTGATGATCTTGAACTTATCACCAAACTCTTCACGCATCTCTTTAGGGATATATACTCTTCCTCTACTATCAACATCAACCGTGGACATAACCAGTTTTTACACGTAAAACGTTAAAAAATTCACGTAAAAACTCTTATTCTCAGAGAAAAAAAATACGAAAGTTCTATTTATTCTACTGCTTCTAGACCCCAGGAGATGTTGCTCCAGAGCCGCTCCCAGGTGTAGTAGAGCATGGTTTTAGCTACCGCCGCAGTCAAGCCGATACTGGCTGCGGAGGCGAAGCTTCCGGTATACAGGTAAGAGACTGCGAACACAGTCATGGTTGCGAAAACCCTGTAAGATGCCGCCTTAACCATAGTGCGCCTGTGTTTCTCCACCATCAGTAGAAAACCTCCGGTTTTCTGCTGTTCAGAAAATTTTTCATTTTGGGCTCACCTATCCATGTATCCAAGCTTCTCCAGTTTCTCGTAGATCTCCTTTGCCTGCTCCTCTGTGATCTCTTCCTCGTCTGAATCCGATTCAGAGAGCTCTCTAAGCTTGTCCTGGACAAACCTTGAAAGGTTGATGTGGTTCTTGTCCACGAACTCAGCCAGATCATCCGGCAAGGAAATCGTCTTTCTCTGCATAGAATATACATAAGTTATGCATGATTAATAATTTACCGGTCAATCATATTCACTGTATGTACCCGAGCTTCTCCAGCCGCTCCTTGACCTCTTCGTCGGGATCGTAGTTCTCCTTCCTCTCCACGTCCGGGATCTCGACAGGCTCTCGGTCCTCGACTTCCTGGTTCTTGAAAGGCCTGTAGAACTTCCTGCCGGATTCCTCGAAATCAACCTGGCGGAACTCGGTGCTGATGTAGCCTTTCTGGTTCTCCGCCCAGATATTCTCTATATCCGAGTTTTCCTCAGAGTAGAAATAGGCTTGGTCCTTCGTCTCCTCGTTCTCTCCAGACCGAATCTTCTCCACGAGAACATCGTACACGTCGTCCAGGCTCACGAAGTCTCTAAACTCGATATCGCCAGAGTAAAAGAACGGGACATGGAACTGTTCCGGCGCACAGCCGTAGCAGTGGGAGATCAAACCGCACTCACCAAGTAGCTCGCCGTGATCACTGGTGATCACGAGCACGTCGTTCTCGCTTATTTTCTCTTCCTTCCACTTCTTCATCTTCTCGTGAGTGTAGTCTCTCGCCGCCTTATAAGCTCTCCTGTGGAACTTCTCCTCCGACTCGGCTCTTACAGTGTTCGGGTTCCTGCCGTACCTGAGCTTGACATAAAGGTCCCGGAGCGGTAGATCCGCGTAGCCGTTAAGCAGGCACCAGCTCCAGGGTGGTGCCCTCGGGGTATGGAGCTCCATCAGGTTCACGGCGAAGAAGTGATCCTCGTCATTCTCATCCGTGTCCATAACCTTTAATGTCTTCTTAAGTCCCGAGTCCCGTAGGATCTTCGGCATCCTGGTCTTGTGCATGTATACCAGGCCGTCGAGGAGTAGCGTCGGGTTCTCGAACGACTCCTTCACGAGCTGCTTTGCCGAGTCGCGGAAGCCTCCGTGCTCGTGGCGGATCTCCTCGAACCTCTCCTGGTTGAACGGCACCGAGTTCTCGAAGTCGTGGTGCTCCTCGAAGTCGTCGAAGCCGAAGTTCGGCTGGAAGAAACCGTTCGTCGAGACCGAGACCGTCCTGAAACCTTCCTGAGAGAACGCGGTTGCTATAGTATCTGTTTCGACCTTCCCCTGGGCGCCGAGCGTCCCCACTTCCTCTGCCTTCTTCTCCGTAAGAAGGGCGTTATGCGAGGGGAGGCTCTTCGCGAAGTTCGAAACCGCCTGATCCGAGTGCTCCATCTCCGGAAACATGTCCTCTGAGTAGTCCTGCCTCAGGCAGTCGATTATAATCAGGTAAAAATCTCCCATCTCTACGGAAAG
>CAKZNU010000052.1 GCA_937132175.1 uncultured euryarchaeote | reverse complement strand
GGACAGGGTTACGTTAGAATTGAATACTTAGCTAAAGAAGAGATTAATTTCTGTGACTTCCGCGGCCCGTTCAACGAGTGTATCATGAATCAGACGAACAGTCTTTCTCCTCGCCAGTTCAATGTTTCTAAGCCTCTTTTAGTTCGTCCGGATGCGGTTTTCACCGCTTTCTCCGGGCGCAGTATAATCAACGTGACGAACTCTACTTCTCTTTCAGGGTCGTGGAGAGGCGAGTTCACGGTTAAGACGGAGAGTCCGGAGATCGGGGCGGGTACCCGGCTTGAGCCTCGCAACGGAGATATCGTGATCGGCGGTTAGGCTTGCTTTGCCACGTTTTAAATCCGTCTGTTGGGAAACTGGTGTTATGTTTGATGATTCGGAGTATTCGGATGAGCTGGAGGTTGCTCTTGAAGCTGCTGAGGCAGCTGGAGAGGTTATCGATGAGTATGCGGATGGGGAGGCTGAGGTACAGGGCAGCAAGTCTTCTCCGGGAGACATCTATACTGAGGCAGATATCAGGGCTCAGGATAGGATAGTAGAGGTTATCAGTGAGTCGTTTCCGGATGACGGTTTTCTGGCGGAGGAAGAAATGGAGTATCAGGAGGAAGGTAAAGCCGGCAGGCGCTGGGTTATAGACCCTGTAGACGGGACGACAAACTTTCAGAAAGGGCTGGATTACTTCTGTACCTCTATTGCCTTTGAGGTTAAGGGAGAGGCCCGGGTTGGCGTAGTTTACTCTCCTGAAAGCGGCTTATCCTCTCTTTTCCTTGCTGTGCAGGGATCCGGGGCATACAGAAGTTCTTCTCCGGGGAGCCTCGAGGACTTACAGAGTTTGGAGCTCAGTCAGGTGGAGGACAGGAGGAAGGCACTTGTGTTCTCACGTGTCTCAGACTTCGATGGTGAACACAGAGATCAGAAGGAGCTGTGGTCCGAGCTTGCAGAGGAAGGATCAGCGGTCAGGTATATGTCCTCGGGGGCTCTGGAAATCTCCAAGGTGGCCTCAGGAAGGGGAGAGGCATTTATGAGCCACACGGAGTCGAGATGGGATTTTGCGGCTGCAGAGCTTATAGCCAGGGAGGCAGGTGCCTTCGTCGAGGTACAGGACTCGAAGGTTTCGGGAAAGTACAGGGTTCTTGTCTCAAACCCGGATCTGAAGAGTTTCGTAAAGGGCCTATCTGTAAGGTTCTATGAGTAACCGGTCCGAATTTAACTCGGGCACCATATGTTGTCAAACATGACAGACTTTGAACGTGCCCTTGTAAACTCGTTTAACAGTTTCTTTGAGGACGAGGAAATTGATGGTATTGCACACAGGAAGAAACAACACCGGTTTTCAAGCCAGCTCTGTGACGTTCTTGTTGACTCGCCTCATGAGATGTTTTACCTTGCGATAGAGAACAAGTCCGTGAAGACTTCGAGCACGAACAAGCTTTACTTCACACAGCATTTTTCCGAGTCTGACGGCGGCCACCAGGTTGAGAGGATATCTGACTTCGTGGACAGATCGGGCAGAAGAGGCTTTCTTGCGGTGGAGCTGAAACGTGGTAGAGGCAGAAGCAGGAAAGCCTATATGGTGCCTTGGAAGGCTGTAAGAAGCTCGTACAGGGATGACGATACAGGCTTACATATCGATGAGATACAGGAGTTTCCGGAGATCATGAGGGACTCGGAGGATTACAGCGTCGCAGAGCTCTGTATGGAGATGAAGCTTTAGCTCCGGCAACGTTTTATTTGATCACGGCGAAGACATGATTATGATCAGGCCGGAGATTAGTGGCTTTCCCGGACCGGAAGACATCAAGAACTTTCTTCTGGCTGGAGTCGTGACAGGTATGTCTTTCGCTGCGTTTTTCGGAAGCTTCGACGTCTTCGGAGTTCTCAGGTACACTTTTCTGTCTTTTCTTGTTCTGCTGGCGAGAGAAACAGGTGTAAGGATGGTGGTTTACAAGCTTGATGGCTACGTGGATCTTTTGCTCTCAAAGGAAGGAGCCTCGACGGGTCTTGTTACGGCTATCGGCGCCGCAGTAACGGGTCTTCCTCTGCTCGCTCTGTTTCCGGTAGAGACCTCTGTCTCCCGAAAGGCCTATGAGAACTGGGGTAAGTCCGTGGACGTGATCTGGGCAAGGTACGAATTCTATATCTCGGCTGTTGCGGTTCTGGTACCTCTAATTACAGGCTTCCTGACGCTTGGATTCGGCTTCGATAGACTGGCACATGTCTCCGGTTTCTTCTGTCTGTTCCAGATGATGCCGTTTGACTACAGAAGTATACCTACGGGTAAGCTTGATGGAGCCGATATAATCCGCTGGAGTGGCTTCTACTGGCTTTTCCTTACAGGAACATCGATACTGCTCATAGCTCTTTCTCTCTAGTCCTATTCAAGATATTCAAAAAGATGTGAAGGTATGTGGGAGAACTCTATCTGAGCATCTCGTCTACAGGATCTTCTGTACCCCTGCTGTGTTTGGGGCCTCCGACCGTACCAGGCTCCTGTTCCGGGAGCTCGTCCTCGAAGCCTTCCTCATCGTCTCTTATCTCCTCGGCTTCTCTCTGGATTCTCTCCCTCATGTCGTTTTCATCGAGTTCCTCGTCCTCCCTGTCAAACTCGTCCGGCTCAAACTCATTTGGTTCATGCATCATGCTTATCAAGCCTCCTGAGGTCCTCTGCGGTCTTTCTGAATACCTGTAAGGGACGACACATTTATAAATGCCGGGTAGAAAGGCTTCGAGGCCGTACCGGAGAAGCACTGCAAACACATGACTTTATATCTGAGAACCTTTCACAATAAGACATGCCTGTAATCAGCGTCGGCCGTACGGAGGAGGAACAGGATGAACACGGTCTGGATGGAACAGGAGAGGTAGGCAAGCATCTGGTAGGTGAAAACGAGGAGGCACATATGGCCAACCCTGTCTACCTTGACGTTGCGACACCACACGTGATGGGTGTATTCGGTAAACGTGGTACAGGAAAGTCCTACAGTATGGGTACGATAGCTGAGGAGATACAGTCAGCGGATATCTCCGAGAACCTCTCGACCATAATCATTGATCCTATGGGGATCTACTGGTCGATGAAGAGACCGAACGAGAGAGACGTCAACGCACTTGATAAATGGGGTATGAAGCCGGAGGCCTTCGATGTGCAGGTATACATCCCTGAGGGAAAGACCAGGGACTTCGATGAGATGGATATGCCGTACGATGAAACATTTACTCTCAACCCGGCGAGACTGACCTCGGAGGAGTGGAGAATGTCTTTTGGACTGGAGGCAAACTCCGAGCTAAGTATCCTGCTTGAAAGGGTTATACAGGAACTGGACGAACAGTACGGCAACAAGTACAGCATAGACAGTATTCTCGAGGCAGTAGAAGAGTTTGACTTCGATGAGAAGACGAAGAAAGGTCTTGAAAACCGTTTCATGAATGCGAAAAGCTGGGGGATATTCGGCGAGGAATCATCCCTTGACAAGCTTACGGAGAGAGGTGAGCTTTCAGTGGTCGACGTATCTGTATTTGGCCAGATGTCCGGCGGTACACGTGTACAGTCACTGGTGGTTGGCATACTTTCGAAACGAATACTCAGAAGGCGTATGGCCGCCCGGAGAATGGAGGAGCTGGATGAGATGCAGGGTATAAACGAAAACGAGATGCCTATCGTCTACATGTTTATAGACGAGGCACACGAGTTCCTGCCTAACGAAGGAGAGACTCCTGCATCTGATCCCCTGCTAAGATGGGTTAAGATAGGCCGTGAGCCCGGAGTTTCTCTCTGTTTGACGACTCAGCAGCCGGCCAAGCTTGATCCAAACGCTCTCTCACAGATGGACATACTTCTGGCACACAGACTTACGGCCCAACAGGATATAGAGGCTCTCGGAGAGATCATGCAGACGTACATGAGGTACGACCTCAAGCACTACATCGATGCGTTACCCGACAGGAAAGGTACAGGCCTTATACTGGATGATAACTCGGAGAGGATCTATCCGGTCCAGATGCGTCCCAGAAAGTCCTGGCACGCCGGAGGCACACCGGACGCCTTCGAGGACTGATAAGGATGCAGAAGTTTCTGACACCGGAGGCCATAGAAACAGCAAAAGAGATAGCCCTTGCACCCGTAAACCACGTCGAGATTCTTCCCAGCGTACTACCTGTCGTACTGGGTGCAGTAGTTATAGAGCTTTACTTCGGTAAACACAGCAGCGAGGACCTCGGATGGAACAGCTCGGTCTCCAACGCCATAATCTGGGTTGCTACAGGAGCGAGCCTCTACCTGACACAGGACCTGGGCACAGGTCTGGAGAGAACAGCCGTTCTCTTGCTTCTGGGATTCGGTATCGCTGTAGGCTTCCTTGATTTCTTCCATATCTGGCCGAAGGAAGTTGCATTCATTGCCTCTGCTCCGACCGTCGTCTACGTCTTCGCATACATGACAACTGTACTTGTCAGGACTCCTTTAGAGATAGGTACAGAGACCCTGAAAGGGGCAGGAATCTTTGCAGGTACAGCCTTCACAGGGTTTGAACTCCTCAAGCTTTCTCTAACGTCACAGGATGACGGACTGGAGTTTGATTGAGGTTGAGACGTACGCTTTTGAAACTCACCGCCTCGCATAAACCATGACGCTTCTGAAAAACGATGAGCTGGAGTCACGTGCATATCAGGAGGTGATTGCTGCATCCGCCTCCAACAGAAACACACTGGTTGTCTTACCTACCGGGCTCGGAAAGACGATCATAGCGGTGATGGTTGCCTCAATGAAGCTTCAGGACTCGAAGATTCTGATGCTTGCACCCACGAAGCCTCTGGTGAGCCAACATATGAAGACCTTTCAGGATCTGCTGGAGCTGGATGACGACGAGATGCAGATTATGACCGGCGACACACGGCCGAATAAGAGATACGAGTACTGGGACGAAAAGAAGGCTTTCTTCGCTACCCCACAGGTTGTGGAAAACGATCTTGTATCCGATGAGGTACCTGTAGAGGAGTTCGGGCTTACGATCTTCGATGAGGCACACCGTGCTACAGGGGAGTACAGCTACGTATTCATCAACGAGAAGATGCGGACACAGAACCTGGCTCTGACCGCTTCTCCAGGAGGATCAAAGGAAAAGGTTATGGAGGTTGCGGAAAACCTCCAGATAGAGAACTTTGAGGTAAGAACAGAGGACGATCCGGACGTAGAGCCCTACATCGAGGAAAAGGAAGTCACGTGGATGAACGTGGAGCTTGATGACCGGTTCCGGGAGGCAAAGTCCAAGCTCGAATCCGGCAAGAGAAAACAGCTCAAGAAGCTGAAGTCGATGGGCCAGATGGACTCGATCTCGAACGTGACCAAGGGAGATCTCCTCAAGCTTCGTGGAAACATCTCCTCGAAGCTTTCCGGCAGCGACGACCCCGAACTTTACTCCGCCATATCACGTGTAGCGACCGCTCTCAAGATCTCACAGGCAGTTGAGCTTCTTGAGACACAGGGGGTTTCCCAGGCATACAGCTACCTGAAAGGTCTGGAAAACGATGACTCGAAGGCAGCCTCCCGGGCTCTGTCTAACGATGACGTACAGAAGGCACTAAAGATCGTGAAGTACCTGAAGAAGGAAGACGAGGAACACCCGAAGCTGGAGAAGCTAAGAGAGATACTCGGCGATCTCGGAGAGGAAAAAAAAGCCTTAGTCTTCACCGAGTACAGGGACACCGTCGATCTTATCGCAGAGAAGCTTGAGGAAGACGGTATACCTTCCGCAGAGTTTATAGGGCAGTCCGGAGACGAAGGCATGAGCCAGACGGAACAGATAGAGACAGTAGAGGAGTTTTCCCGTGGAGAGTACAGAGCACTTGTCTCTACGAGCATAGGGGAGGAAGGCCTAGACATACCAGCGGTTGACTACGTCATCTTCTACGAGCCTGTCGCTTCATCTGTGAGAGATGTTCAGAGACGTGGGAGAACCGGAAGAGAGGAATCCGGAGAGGTCTATGTTCTGATTGCCGAGGACACCAGAGACGAGGGAAACTACTGGGCAGCCCATCACAGGAAGAAGAAGATGAACAAGCTTCTCAACGAACTGAAAAACGACGAGAGAGTACAGGAAGACGCCCAGAGCTCTCTCAAGGGATACGCATCGGAGAGTTCAGATGACGGAGGAAAAAACGTAGATCAACAGGAGCCAGGAATCAAGGTCTATGCGGATGACAGAGAGTCTGCGGTCGCAAAGGAGCTTTCCCGAATGGAGATTACGGTGAAGACTCAGAGGCTAGAAGTGGCAGACTTTCTGGTATCGGAGGAGGCAGCAGTAGAGAGAAAGGAAGCCGCAGACTTCGTCGATTCTATACTTGACTCCCGACTCTTCGACCAGATAAACGAGCTCCAGCAGTTCGGAAACCCGGTGATAATCATAGAGGGAAAGGACCTGTACAGCCACAGGGATGTGCATCCGAACGCGATACAGGGAGCGCTTTCATCCCTGGCTCTTGACTACGGTATCCCGGTTCTATGGTCAGACGATCACGAAGGTACAGCCCAGCTTCTCTCAAGCCTGGCAAAACGTGAACAGGAAGAGAAGGACCGTGAGGTATCGGTCAGAGGCGAAAGTACGCCCAGCAGGGACGAAGAACTCAAGAAGTTTGTGGTTGCCGGGTTACCCGGTGTCAACACCAAGATCGCAGACAGGATGATGGAAAGTTTCCAGACGGTTGAAGATGTCTTCACGGCAGAAAGAGAGGACCTCAAAGAGATAGAGGGAGTAGGCGAGAAAATAGCAGATACCATCAGAAAGCTTCTGACAGAAT
>CAKZNU010000051.1 GCA_937132175.1 uncultured euryarchaeote | reverse complement strand
AACCTTGCCCGGGAGCTTGATCTGGACATCCGTCCTGCGAAGCCGGAGAACTTTGTTAACAGGTACGGGTCCGAGCTGGAGCTTCAGGGACAGAGTGAGGCAAGAGCTCGCAGGATAGTGAAGGAGGCACGTGACCAGGGTCTGACCTCAGGCAAGAACCCGGTTTCAGTCGCAGCCGCCGGCTTCTACATAGGAGCCCTGCTTGAGGGAGAAGAGATCACACAGAAGAGGATTGCAGACGTCACCGGGGTCACCTCGACTACGGTGAGAAAAACCTACCGCGACCTGGCCGAGGGACTTGGCCTTCAGGAGGAGATAGAGGAGGCCAAGACCTGAGGTATCGTGTATGAAGCTTCAGAAGGACGGAAACGGCAGGTATCATATCACGCTGCCGAAGAACTTCATCGATGCCTTCGGATGGGAGAAAGGCGATGAGATAGAGTTCGAGATTCTTGACAAGGAGTCACTGAAGATCCAGAAAGACTAGCTCGGCCTCGGATACGTTTCTCTTATAATACTGCATCACTTAACACTAGTATAGCTGTAGAGACACACTTCCATAATGTGTACAGACAGCGTAGAGTGATAGGAAATGACAGAAATACATGATAACCAACGTGTAGGAGTATATGTTGACGTACAGAATATGTACTACAGTGCAAAAAATCTATACAGTTCCAAGGTAGACTTCGATAAGTTACTTCACAAGGCTGTGATGAACAGACAGCTTGTCAGGGCATCTGCATACGTTATTAAGGCAGACACCCCGGACGAGGAAAACTTCTATGACGCCCTGCGAAAGATAGGATACGAGGTCAAGATCAAGGACCTGAAGGAGTTTTACTCCGGAGAAAAGAAGGGAGACTGGGATCTTGGCATGAGCGTAGACATGATCCAGCAGGCAAAAAAGCTTGATACAGTAGTGCTTGTAACCGGAGACGGAGACTTCTCGGTACTGGTTGATCACCTGAAGTCTATGGGCTGCAGGGTAGAGGTAATGAGCTTCGGAAGCTCCTCTGCAAAGGAGCTCAGGGAATCAGCCACAAAGTTCATCGATATGGATGAAAACGAGGAGAAGTTCCTGGTAGAGTAGGTGATCCCAAGTGGATACAGACCATCTGGATGCAGGTGACTTTATGGAGGGGGAGCCTGTTACAGCCTCCGAAGAGATGAGTCTTACCCAGGTCAAAAACCGGATGGAAGAGCTGGATAGACGTGCGATGCCTGTAACCCGTGAGGAAGAGCTTGTAGGGGTTATCGGCTACAGGGACCTCATAAGACATCTACAGCTCAATCCTTCGACTACAGGACTTGAGAAGGTTATGCATCAACCCCCACAGTTCAAGGAATCAGACTCCATGACCGATCTCGCAAAGCTCAGGATAGAGTCGGGAAGAAAGCTTATGGTCACGACCTCCGGGAACAGACTTGACGGCGTAGTCTCGGACAGAGAGTTCTTGAGTGCTTTTTCCTCGACAGAGATGTTCCAGAACCTAGACTTAGATGATCTGGGCACCGCGGAGCTAAAAACTGTCTTCGAGGAGGACAGTATAGAGAGAGCGA
This sequence comes from uncultured euryarchaeote, assembly GCA_937132175.1. GTDB lineage: Archaea > Nanohalarchaeota > Nanosalinia > Nanosalinales > Nanosalinaceae > Nanosalina. The sequence continues at coordinate 1,722 of CAKZNU010000051.1, read as the reverse complement.
GACACATGATGCTTGACTCCGGTATATCACGTCTACCTGTGAAGGATGACTCCGGACGGCTCACAGGCATCCTCAAGAGTACCGATCTACTGAAGGCAATGGTCGTTATGGACTCTGAAGCATCCGGATACCTGGACTCGTCCAACGAGGGAAGCGAGAAGGAACCGATGAACGAGATTCCTGTCAGGGAGATAATGGACAGGACCCCGGCAGTCATAGATCCGGAAACAGATCTTGATCACTGCATACAGACCATGCAAGACCAAGACGTCACGGAGCTTGTGGTTACTGATGGAAAGTCTCCTGAGGCAATTCTGACGGTTAAGGATCTGATACAGCACGTAGAAGACGGTGCAGGCTCTGATACAGTGCTTGTCAACCTGGTAGGGGTAGAAGTTGATGAGGAAAAGGAAGCCATACATGAAAAGGTCTCTACACAGATTCGAGGCTCAATAGGCCGAAAGCTACGTAACCCTGAGGAGCTTACTGTTCACCTCAAGAAACGTAATACAGACGGAAAGAAACACAGGTACGATCTTAACCTGCGTCTCAGATCCGAGTTCGGTACTATCTCCGTACAGCACGAAGACTGGGACCTGCTTGATGCACTAGACTCTGCGCTGGACAAGCTTAACAAAAGGATAGGAAAAGAGAAAGGCAAGAAAAGAGATAGAAGGCAGTAGTTTTTTATGACTTTCCGATGAACATGTTATGTGATGTTGGAGAGCTCCTTGGATGAAGATATATTTGTGTTGGGTGGTTATCATGAGTCGTCAACCATACCATATGGAAGAGATGCTGTGCTCCTAGCGAACTACAGGTCTCTTGAGGGACCTTCTTCCCTTAACGGTTCGGTACGTGATGTGGAGACCCAGGCAGACTACTCTGGAGAACCTCCTCAGGATCTGAATCCTCCTGTCGCCGGTATTATAAATCAGAAGGTGAGACCTGAAGAACTACAGGACCTCGTGGAGGATCACTCCGAAGATTACGTGGTAGTTAAGAACAGGGCTGACGGCCGCTTTACTCATCCGGATCTACCTGAAGTGCTCGAAGACGACTTCTTTGTGCTGGTTAGCCCCCCACAACTTAGGGAAGTACTTAACAGCAAAAGGAAAACATCTGAGGTTCTGGAGAAGTTTGATACCCCACGGATCCCGACGGCAACTGCTTCAAAGGCTCTTGACGAGCTGTCAGAAGGCGATCTGGGATCGACAGGAAGATACCTTGTAAAGCCCGAAGTGGGAAGCCGTGGAAGAGGACAGAGCGTTCACGAAGACTGGGACTCGATTAAAACCTTCTTTGAAGGGGAAGTAAGAGATCCGGGCTCATACGTTGTCCAGCCGTTTATACCGCACCAGAAGGACCACAGATGGTTTGTCTACGGAAAACAGCCTGAGACAGGCATAACTAGATATACAGGTGAAGACTACAGGACCAATGTCTCGGGAAACGGGACTGCAAAAATGGATGCCTTGGAGGTTAGACACCTCGACAGACTAGATACTCTCTTTCCTGAAGACCAAGAGCATTATTCACTGGCCTCAGACTTTGCGGAGGATATAGCGGGTGAGTATCTACGACAAGATATACCGAGGCCCAACGGTCAGTATACTGTAGATGTCCTGGAGCTGGATACTGAACTGATGCAGGACCTACCTGTGGAGACAGAGTACTCAGACACCGGCTCATCCTTCCTGGTTAACGAATGTGAATCTGTAC
>CAKZNU010000050.1 GCA_937132175.1 uncultured euryarchaeote | reverse complement strand
GTAGTACTCTCTGTGCTACATCCCTGACCTGTTCATCCGATAGATCATCCCCATAGGCTTCACGTAGCATTATTTCATCCCATTCATATCTCCTCTTCCTGTTCTTCAGGACATGTAGTGCTTCACCAGGGTTTTTTCTCAGACCGCCCCCGGCCTCGTCTTCGGCCTCCTCCCGCGAGAATCCAGCTTTCAGCTGTGTCAGCATGGCCTCTACTTCTCCGTCCTCTATCTCCTCTATTCTTCCCAGCTCTTGCTGGGCTCTGTTTACTGCAGTCAGATATGCAAGAGTGGTCTTGCCGTTTGTTACGTCGGTTGCTGACTTACCAAGCTCTCCCGAGTCTAGACCGTACTCCGCTGCGTTCTGGAGTTCTACCATGTCATCCCTTATCTGGAAGGCTAGGGCTGAAGCCGTTCCGTATCTGGCCGCTTCCTCAATCTCTTCTCCAGAGGCATCGGCAGCTACTGCACCTATCGCAGATGCTGTTCCGTAGAGTACCGAGGTTTTCTTCTCTATCATGTCGAGGTAAAGATCTCGGAATGAGTCTCCGTCATCCATCAGGTGATCTGTTACAGGGTGATTTCTTTCTCCTACGACATCTTTGCTTGGAATGTCCTCCATCTTCAGGTCCTTGTCCTGTCCCTGAGCTATCCTTGCGCCACCGTCCTGGAGTAGTTCAAGCATCTTCATGCTCTTGCGGTCTGTGAAGTCTGACTTCGTGATTATCAGGGTGGAGATGTCGTTTAGCCAGTCTCCCATGTTGACAGCGAGATCCTTTGCCTGCTGATTGGCTTTTTTCTCTTCGTAACCGTTTTGCTGCAATCGGTTGGAAATATCTTTCCACAGCGTTGGGACTCCTCTCCTGGTTTCATCGTTGTCAACAACATCGTCATGAATCAAGGTGTAGTTATGCTTGAGTTCTGCCGCTAAGGAGAGCCTGTCTAGTTCATCGTAAAACTTCTGTTCCGGATCATCATAGTCTTCCCTAAGCCTCTCATCTTCCTGTGAGAGAAGTATATTCTCCCAGTCGGGATCCTCATCCAGTATCTCCCGTCCCATCCAGCGGGTTACCGAAGGTCTTAGCCGCTTCGGACGTCCCTCGACCTCGTCTCCGTGATGTACAGAAGGGTTTACGAAACGGAGAACTTCCTCCGCCATACTTTCCTCAGGGCTGGTAGATACAAGTTCTTCTCGATTCGTCTCTTCCCCGTAAGCTTCCTCTATTATATCCGTCAGTACATCAGCGGCTACAGGCTTATCGCCGTCCATCGGCGCTTCCTGAGACTCTATAGAAGATAAAACTGTATCTCTGAAAAGAGACTCGAGATCAAAATCTATATCTTCGCGCTCAGGCCCTAATCCTTTCTGCAGGAATTTTTCTCCTGACTCTTCAGTTGACATCTTCCGTTTCAAAGCCTCTTACATCTACATCAAGCGCGACTTTTTTATCATGAGGTAGCAATCTCACTTGACATTCTCAAACAGGTGAGCGGCGTCAAAGACATCCTCTTCCTGGAAGTGATCGCCTA
>CAKZNU010000049.1 GCA_937132175.1 uncultured euryarchaeote | reverse complement strand
GAGGGCCACTTAACCTCGTCCGGAACAAACAGTTTCTCACCCATCCCCATGTCAGAGCCGATGGCAGCAACTCTTTCAGCGTGTGCGGGATGAGCCACGTAAGCAACCTCTCCTTCTACCTGAGCCCGTGCCTCCTCAAGGATATCCTCCGTGGTGTATTCGGATGCTATCTTGCCAGAGGACCCTCCGCCCAGCTTCGTGGCCTCAACCCCAGCCCCATCCAGGAGCTCATAGACCTCTCCCTGAGCGTAGAGATCTACGTCATCAAAGTACTCGGCTGCGGCCTCTATACCCTCCGCAAGAACGCTGTTGTATCCTTCCTCCGAGGCGCCGAACCTAGGGGCTAGAACCGCATCCACCTCTTCAGGAGAGGCATCAGTCCAGTAATCCCCGCCTACAGCCTCAAGGTCGGAGGTATCATACTCAAACAGGTTTTCAAGAATCTTCATAGGTAGGATTTGATCCACAAGATTTTTTACTCGAAAGTAGATACTGGAGATGCAACTCTTTTTTATGAGACGCGACAAGATAATAATCGTGCGAAGGATTACTCACAGGCTATCCGAGCTCGTAAAGAAGTATCCGGAAAGAATCGCTGGACGCATAATCTCCAGACTGCTTTGGCCGCCTACGACTGTCGCAGTTCTGGCTTATGGAGAAAACGATGATATACTGACCCTCGAGCTAAACGGAAAGCACCATCTGCCGGGAGGATTCATAAAGAGAGGGGAAGGTCTTCGGGAGGCAGCAAGAAGGGAGGTTGAGGAAGAGACAGGGTTTTTCGTGGAGATAGGTGATATACTGGATATAGGAGAGAACGGAAGCGGCGGTCCTGAAGTCTTTTTTGAAGGAAAAGTCGAAGAAGGTGAACGAAACGGTTCCTGGGAGGGAAGACCGGTCTTCACCAAGAGAGAAGAGGTTGAAGATATTACCTGGCGCCTTGAACACTCCCATGTACGCCAGTATCTTTTCCCGGACGAGTACGGGGACTGAGCTACTCTTTTTCCTCCTCTGATTCCTCTATCTCTTTCTCCGCTTCCTGCTGTAGGTTAGGAACTATCTGTTCATCGGAGCTCCTCTTAGCAGCTGCCTCAGGATCTATACCCGGATTTATATCCTCCTGTTGTTCTCCTGACTTCATCTCCTGAAGGTCTTTCCCGACCTCGGAGACGAACTCCTTGGTTTCGGACTTCAGCTCGTAAAGTTCCTTCTCGTCGACTTCATCCATGGATTCTTCCCGTATACTGGAGATGATATCCTCCCACCTATCAAACATCTCAACGTGTTCTTCGTCGACATCCAGGTTTTCACCGACGACCTGGGGAAGATCCTCCTTGTCCTCAGGAGGCTCTATGCCCTTGGACTTGAGCGCGGCAACATTTGCCTTCAGGAACTTCTTGTAGTCCTCTACGACGCCCTTCGCCTTCTTCTTGGAGCCAAGCTGTGAGACAAGCTGATGCATCCTCTTGACGAACTCATCGGTTCTCTGCATGTTTTCCTCCAGCTCCTCTCCGGTCACGGACTGGGGCTCTTTCTCTCCTCTGTCACCGAACTCGTAGATCTTTCTTGCCTTCTCCACGAACTCTTCCTCAAGCATTCCCTCATCCACAAACATCTCCTCCAGGGTGTCCGGAACCTTTTCCTTTCCTGGTGGAGTCTTTCCCGCAAGCATGATCGGGGCCTGACCGGCGTTGGCCATCGCCTGCTCAAGCTTATGGGGTATAGACGACCTCATGTTTTTCTCCGCTTTCTTGTATCCCTGGGCACCAAGTTTCAGTCTCTTCTTGACGGATTCACGTGTACCGGAGATCTTTCCCCTTTCAAGCAGACGCTTCGCCGGCATGAAAATACCGGTGTCATAAACCTTCTCCCCGTTTCTTACGGCCTCGATGGCCAGTGGCTCTCCTTTCCGAAGGGAGTCCCAGAACTCCGTCAGGAACGGGAAGTACTGTATAGTAATTCTTTCATCGGTATCATTCGCCAGCGAAGTAACCTTCTTTCTGATCTTTTTCTTCGCGTCTTTTGGTACGTCTCCCTTCAGTTTTGTATCGTCCAGTATAACCAGAGTGTCGATGTCAGAGTCTACGCTGTGTTCCGCCTGTGAAACACTTCCCCAGACGGCTACAACCTTCACCTTGTCACCGAGCTTTTCATTTAGCTTGTCCGAAAACTCCTGTACGGACTCCATCCTTCTTTCCTGGGACTTTTCACGCATCTCCTTCATCTTATCCTTGGAGCTCATAATCTCACAATCTCAATTTTGTGCCAGAGACTTTTATACCTTGCCAAGAATTTTGTGATTAAATGGTAGATACACAGGATCTGGCCAATGCCGTAACACCATACCACTCCGATAAAGACCGGTTTGACGAAGAGGAATCACTCGAGATCGTGGATGACCTGTTCCGCAGATATGGTTTTGCACAGACTGATTCCCTGGTATACCACGGTGGGCCATCAGAGGAAGAAGACGATGCACGGTTCGAGCTTCTTGAGGAGGTTACACATCTTCTTTACTCAAACGGGAACTCGGATGTTGATCTTTACGTTCCTGAGGACCAGCTTTACCGAGCTGAAAACTCAGACAGGATCCATGAAGACAAGGTCAAAACATTTAATCCAGAGGACACGAGAGACGACATCGAGATGTCGGTGGGCGAAGGGCACGACGGCACAACGGTAGCAGTCACCAGCGACTACCACATGGAAAGAGTAGACTCACTTTACAGGGAGATAACTGAAGGCGAACACCTGGTGCTAGGAGCAGACTCATCGGATCACAGGATAGCATCCAGGGAGATTCCGTTTGTTGGACAGTCGGTTCCGGCAACACAGACTCTGGCTGAACTTAACGAAATTAAGAACCTCTGGACATAGAGATCATCTGTACCTTTCGTCCGGGTAGTCTCTCGGACTCACATCGTTTCTTATCGCTGCTGCGGACGAAAAAGTGTAGTCGAACTCTTCAGCCTCCAAGAGACCTTCAAGAGGGTCAAAGGCATGTTCCTCGATCTTTTTCCACTCCATCGAGGTGCTGCTTTCATCTATGCCGAAGAACTTCGCCATAAGCTCTTCTCTCTGGGTATCGTAGTCCCCATCCTGTGAGACCTCGACGGGGTCAAGCTCCTCCGGTTCCACACCCATCTCTATCAGCTTCATGGCTGTTCTGGTTGTGAAAAGAGTCTCCGCGTACTCTCCCCCGATCTCGAACATGACGATGCCTTCCTCATCGCCCCTGCAGAAACCAGCATCGATCATGTTGTACAGATACCTGTAAAGAACCGTGTCCCCCCGCATGAAAGGTCCGTGCCTGTGCTGACCTCTCTGCTCGAAGCCCGGCTTCGTCAGGTGATAGGTCTTGAGAATCGAGCTAAGTGGCTTCTCCGGATCGGCCTCAATCCTGCCTTCCTCCGCCAGACGCTTTTCCTGCTCTATCAGAGTCTGCATCTCCTCCTCGGGGTCAACACCGAAGCTCGCGGTGTGTTCAAGGTCGACAGTGAACTTCATGGGATCTCCACGCCATTCTGTAGGCCACTCCTCGGACTTCCTCCGTGCTGTACGATTGACAGCCCGGCACGCAACAACCATGTCTTTGGGCCTCCAAAGTCTCAGGAGGTTTCCGGGATCGCCGTTCATCGCCTCCATGTTAACCTTCAAGTCGTATCTGTTCATCCACCTGATCCAAGTTACTCCATTCATCCCCTGAATGTTCTCTTCGTTTTCTGCGCTGAAGTTATCTTTCTTTTGTGTAAAGTGTCCCCAGACATACGTTGATGCTACCGCAGCTGTGACATCCAGTCTGAACTCCCTTTCTGACTGTAGCTTTTCCTTTACTTGGGAATAATCCGTGAAATCTATTTCAGGATACTTGTCTTCCACTATACTTTCCCATATGAACTTTGGTGATTCGAAGCCCGGATGGTTCTCGTAAGTTTTTTCCGATACCGTGAGCCATGCAGGGAGCAGGTTGTAGAACACTGTGGACTCCTTGTCTATTTCTCTTCCAAGCCTGGTTCTCTGAATGATCTTGTCAAAAAGATCAAGATACTTTTCCTCTCCATTTTGATCGGTAGTGCTCTCGTAAGCATTCTCGAAACCTGCGAACACTCTCCTGCCCTTGTCACGGACCTCTTCAGTATCCGCTTCATCCGCAATATCTCTTTCCTGAATATCCAGACGGTTAGTCAAAGCACTTGCCTTCGCCTGAAAGGAAAGCCCTTTGTCTTCGCCATTCCCGGTCCAGATATCCTCAAGTATATCCTCAACAGCATCCAAAATTATCTCCCTATCTCCCTCAGATAAGGGTCCATCATCTCCGAATATTTCGGAGTTATTAATCTGATATACTGCCGTGGCAATTCTTCTGACGTCCTTTAGACGGAAAGATTCGGAATTGTCAGGACTGAGCTGGTCTGGAAGGGAGTTTGCTTTCTGGAGACTCTCAATCTTCTGATCCTGGTATGCTTGTTCAACCTGTTTTTCATCGATTGATTCATCATCTTCAGCATTCTGTTCCAGAACTTTCCTGACCTCTTCTCTGGACTGTAGAATGATAGGCTCATCAAGCTCCTTCTCATCGAACTTTTCACGGTAGATGATGTTAATTCCCTGGTCGACGCCCGAAGCTGTCTCTATTATAGATGCTTTGCCACGCAGATCATCGATCTCGTCGTAATAAAGCTGGTCTGTAACGTCTTCTCTTGCGTCTCTCCACTCCTCCTGAAACCAGTCGCTGTACTCTCCGAAAAGGTTATAAAGCTGTAAAGGCTCCACGTACTCCAGAACCATGTAATCGAAGAGAAGCTTCATGAACTCCTTGTTCCTGTAGATATTCGGCTCCTTGTTCTCCTTTACCTCTCCTACAGGTTCACCGAAAGGATCTAGAGTCTTGTCGGACGCGATCTGCTCAGCCAAAGGCGGAATAGGCTCCGTTGAAATATGCATGTTGAGATAGCCTACATCAAAGTCGTACTGCGGATGATTCTCGATCTCCATCTTGTACGAGGCAAACTGTTTGAGGTATCTCGTAAAGTATCGATGAAGCACGTTGTAACCTGCTTCCACCCCCTGTGCTCTTGTTGCATATCCGGCGCAGAAGCCTAGATTAGGATCCCCGTGCCATGTAGTATCTACGCCCAGCTGCCCTATCACGTTCGTCATCTCCTGTCTATCAACCTGGAAGGTGGCTGGGTTCTGCAACAGGATCTCCAGTACCTCCCCACCCTTCTGTGCGGTGCTTCCTATTCTCTGTGGTAGGGGTCCCGGCTCCTGGCCAACATCAAGGCCTGTGGTGTTACCGACAACGTACTGCATATCCAGGAAACCCTCGGCCTCTTCCTGGTCTTCTTCGTTCTCATTCGAGGTCAGGAAGCTGGGTAGAATAGACATAATATCACTTCATCGTGTACAGACCTAGACCGATCTTGAGATCGTAGTAGTACCTGAAGGTCATCTCATGATGCATATCCCCCCAGGCAGTCTTTCTCATGTCTTTATCCAGGTAGTATCTATCGGTCTGTCCTGTAAACTTCTTCAGCTTTTTATCCAGCCCTGTGACAAACTCCTCTCCGCCGTCGCCGTGATCCATCAGGGATTCATCCAGGACCTCTTCCATCGCCCTGATCTGTTCCTCGGTAAACTGGTCTTCAAGCTCTTCAAGTCCGTCCTCCACCTTTCTTATGCGGGCTGAGACCTCGAGCGGGAGGTTTTCATCCAGTTCCTCCTCCATGCCTTCACGGAGATCTGCGACTGACATACCCTGTTTCGTCCTGGCATTCTGGAGGTCCTTTCCTTTCTCGGTATCGATGTTTCCCGTATACTCCATAACCTTTCTCTCAAAGTCTTCCTGCATCTCGTCAATTCTCTTTTTGAAGATGTTCTCGAACAGGAACTTATCGACTATGGCCGGATGCCAGAAGACCTTGAGTACTGACGGACCTGTTGACTGTGTAGGCTCCTCGCTGCTCGCCAGGTTTGCATGGACGGTATGACACAGTACAAGCCGGTAATGGGTTATCTCATCCTCATCATCGGTAACCACTATATCGTCTCTCGTGTTCTTCAGGCCTCTGTAGATTATGTAACGCCGGTCAGTAAACATCGAGGAGTAGTTCCTGAGCTGTATATGTCTCTGCAGATCATCTACAAGCTCCTCTCTGGACTTGTTGTTCAGCATCTCCATATCCCTAACGTACGGCTCCAGGTACTGCTCCGTCTCCTCAATAGCGCGCTCGACACCTTTCAGCTCTCCTTTCAGCTCGTCAAGCTTCCTCTGTACCTCGCTGCCGAACATATCCAGCCATTTCTCGTACATCGCATACTTCTTTCTCAGGATTGCCTTCACGTTCTCCGGCAGGTAAGCCAGCTTGCCGGTGCCTCCTTCCTCCTCCGACTTCAGGTCCTCAAGAGAGTCTATCTGGTTGAAGTCTGCCACGATGGAAGGATAGATGTTTTGGTCTCGCAGAAACTTCAATGCAGCACGGTCTCCGCCTCCCTGCCCGGAGGCTCCAGCACCGTCAACCAGTTCAACAAAGTCTGCCTTCAGACGTGTCTCGTTTCCCTCCTGAATATCCTCCACACGGGACCTGAGCTTCCTGATATCATGTTCAAGCATATGTTTCTGTTTAAGTAGCTCCGAGAGATTGCGTTTCGTCTCCTTGACCCTCTGTTCAGCCTGCTGTTTCTGCTGCATAAGCTGGCTGTGAAGCTGGCTCTGAGGTGAGACATAGACGTTTTCCTGTATCTTCTCAACCGTATAATCAAGATCATCATCGAACTTGTCCGGAGCCTCTATCGCCAGTCCGTAAGGCGCACCTCCCCGGTCACCGGACTTCACCTTCAACGAGCGCCATTCCTCGCCCATCAGAGCCTTCAGGGAACCGGCTTCTTCACGAACCTCCTTCAGGGTACTTATCTCTCCGGACTCCAGCTGGCTCTGAAACGGTGAACCGTTAGGAGTCTCGAAGACATGCCCGAACATAGGTCCATCGTCAGAGCTCACACCCTTGTATAACCTGAAGAGATACTTAAGCCTGTCGAAAACAAGTGAACCCAACCAACATAAACAACACGCCGCCATCCTACCTTATGAAGGAAAACCTGTTGAAACGCAAGCTCAACCCCTTTCTACTGTTGACAACGGTGCTGGTTCTGACGGTACTAGCAGGTATGTCCGTACTTTACCAGAGCCAGTCAAGCAACCTTGTATCCGAAAAACAGAACCTGAGTACCGAACTCAGTACCACGGAGAGGGAACTGAGAAATGCAGAGGAAAACATCACAAAGCTTGAGACACAGAACAAAGACCTTTCGGAGAGAGTGGACAATCTTAGTGCCGAACTTACCTCGGTCAGAGAGGAGAAAAACTCCCGGATAGACAGCCTGGAATCAGATATCTCGGAGAAGGACACACGTATCTCATCCCTGGAAAATGACCTCGAGGACAGAAAGGAAAGGGTAGAGAACCTGACTACAAGGATAGACAGCCTTGAGTCGGAGATCCAGCTGTTAGGTGTCCGGATAGACACGGTATGTGAGAAGTACGAGGAGGTAAACGGCACTGTTCCTGATGAGTGTGAGGGATTTGACTGATGAAGCTGGATAGAATTCTGAAGAGGCTCAAGCTGGAGTTTCTCAAGGTGAACCTGATACAGGCCAGCCTTGACTCAATTATTCTGTTCCTGTCCATAAACCTGACATTCTTTCTGTTGAACATCAAGGCCGCTGCAGGAGCCTCAAACCTCATGGTATCTGCAACGGTAGCGACCGCAGCCTTCCTGATCGATCTGGTGGCAAGAGCCAGAACCTACAACGTAGAGATTTACGAGGAGGAAAACCCGGAGCTGGATGAGATACTCAGGACTGCAAGAGACAACCAGGACAGAAACAGCATAGCTTCACAGGCACTTTTCAACGACCTGGAGGAAAGAGCAGGCCAAGTATCCGCCGACTCCATAATTCCGGACAGAGAGATCATACGCAAGGTCGGACTGGTCGGAGCACTCTCACTCGTAACAGTTTTCTCCGGCTTCATGAATCTCAGGGTTCCTGAACAGACAGCCCAGATAATACCGGAGATAGGCGGCGAGGAAAAGAAAACAGTACAGGACAGGGACTACCAGCTGAAAAACGCATCAAGCATAACCGGGGAACCTACACGGATACAGGCAGAGGCAAGAGAGCTCAACTTCGATATACAGGGATCCGGAGAAAGCACGGAGAGAAGCTTCACCTTCTCAGGTGAGACCGGAGAGCTCAGCCTTGAGTCATCGGGAGACAGGATTCAGGAAAACAGAAGGCTGGCGGAGGAGTACAGTCTCGCCATCAAGGATATGTAGGCAGGGATTTAAACCTGAAAACACCTTTATGACGTTATGATAGTTGGCAGCGTCGACAACGCCGAAAAGTACAGGAAACTCAACGACAAGATCGACGACATCAAGGACGAGGTAAGCAAGGTAATCGTCGGCCAGGAAGACGTTGTCGAACGTGTAATCGCCTCAATACTGTGTGATGGAAACATACTTCTGGAGTCAAACCCTGGCATGGGCAAGACAAAGATGATACATACGATCTCAGAGGTCATCGGCCTGGACTTTTCACGTATACAGGCCACCCCGGATCTGATGCCTTCAGACATCACCGGCACACACATCATAGAGGAGACTGAGACCTCGACAGACTTCGTCTTCCAGAAAGGCCCTATATTTGCAAACATGGTCCTGGTAGACGAGATAAACCGTGCGACACCTAAGACACAGTCTGCCCTGCTGGAGGCGATGCAGGAGAAACAGGTAACGGTTGGAAACCAGAGCTACAGTCTGGACAATCCTTTCTTCCTGATGGCGACACAGAACCCTCTGGAACAGGAAGGAACATATCCTCTGCCGGAGGCACAGCAAGACAGGTTCATGATGAAGGTGAAGCTGGATTATCCGGGAACCGACGAAGAAAGAGAGATTGTTGAAAGATTCACGTCGGAACTTGAGTTTTCCCCCGAGTTAAACCAGGTGATATCAAAGCCTTCACTGGTGAAGATGCAGGAGTTCACACGTGAAGTACCTATAGCAGAGGACATCAGAAACAGGGCTATAACCATAGTGAAGAATACCCGGAACCACGAGGATCTTGACCACGGTGCCTCACCACGGGCCTCGATACAGATAATCCTCGGTGCAAAAGCCAGGGCACTGATACAGGGAAGAAACCATGTCTCAAACTCTGACGTCAACGAGATGGCAGAACCCATACTGAGACACAGGATCGGCTTAAGCTTTCAGGCAGAGAAGGAGGGAAAACAGGTAGAGGACATAATCGAGGAGATAACGGAGACCGTATGATTCAGCCGGAGTACATAGAGGAGCTTGAGAGGTTCCAGCTTGCACTGAAGAAAAACGCCTCAACAGTTCAGCAGGGAGAACACAAAAGTCCCAGTACCGGTCAGGGAATGATCTTCAAGGACCACAAGGAGTACATGCCGGGCGACGACATCAGAAAGATAGACTGGAAGGCATACGCCCGCACAAAGGACTACTTCGTCAAGAGGTTCGAGGAACAGCGCCGCCTGAACATCCATATACTTGTAGACAGAAGCTCTTCAATGGATTACGGCAACACAAACAAGTACGAGTTCGCTGCAAAGCTTGGGCTCGGGATCGCAAAGATGAGCCTCAACACGAACGACAAGTACAGCTTCTCCGTTTTCTCAGAGACCGTAACCGATATATCCCGGGGACGCAGAGGCTCAAACATATCCGAGCTCCTGGATATAATCAACGAAACACGGATGACCCCCGAAAGCCGGGTTCAACACTGCCTGGGAGAGTACAGCCAGAGAATCCAGAACGAGTCCGTGGTAGTCATACTTTCGGACTTTCTCGTGGACTCGGAGAAGATACGTGAAGGTATAGGAAAGCTGAAACACACAGAACCTGTAATCGTCAACGTACTGGATGAAACAGAGCTCGATCCACAGTTTTCCGGAGACAAGATACTGAAGGACCCGGAATCCAGCAGCAAGATAAGAACCTTCCTCTCAAAACGCACACGCAGAAGCTACCAGGACAGGATCCATGAACACGTCGAAAACATCAGAGAGGTATCCCGCAAAAACGGAGCCGAGTTCGTAAAGGTCTCGACAGGAGAAGACGTATTCAAGACCCTGTTAAAAATCTGGAGCAAGATCAACGAGTAATATGGATATATTCGGCTTTCAGACGATAGAGTGCTATCCTGCCATATACCACCCGGAACTCAACCTGGTCGCAGTGTCCGATCTACACCTCGGTCTGGAAAAATCTATGACCTCCAAAGGGAGCTACGTGCCACAGTTCCAGCTGGAGGAAGTAATAGACGAACTCAGAGATATACAGGAAGAAACCGATGCAGAAAAGATACTTCTCAACGGGGACCTGAAAAACGAGTTCAACAGAAGCTCGTACTCAGAGAAACAGGAGGTCAGAGACCTGCTGGAGGCTCTCCAGGACACATACAACGACGTAATCGTCGTCCAGGGCAACCATGATAACTTCATAGAGGAGACCGTGGAGAAACAGGGACTGAGACTTATGGAAAGATTCGAGACCGGGGAAGTACTTTTTACACATGGACACAGAGAGATAGAGGACATAGGAGAGTTTGAGACGGTGGTAATCGGCCATGAGCATCCCTCATTGAGCCTTGAGGACGAGATAGGGGTGGTGGAGAGGGTGGACTGTCTTCTGTACGGAGAGGCCGATAATGGAACCGGCGTAATCGTTCTGCCAGCCTTTTCCAAGATCTCGAACGGCACACGCGTAAACGAAACACCGAAGTCCGAGCTTCTCTCCCCGGTTCTACGCAACAGCATAAGTTTCAGGAGTATGAAGGCGGTAGCGATCTCCCGGGAGGCCGGAAACTTCAGCTTCCCGGAGCTCAGGGAGATTCACTGAGTTCTAAGACCTAGAGCTGATACAAACACTATGCCCGTAGATATGAGGGCTGCAGCTATGAAGGATGCGCTCACGCCGTATGCTGCGGCCACAGCGCCTGCAAGAGCAGGACCTATGGCCTGACCAAGATGCTTGAAAAGCTCCAGGAAGCCCACCATCTCACCTTCCTGTCTGTCCGGGACCGCAGAGTTAAACATACCGTGGAGTGCAGGAGACATACCTGCTGAAAAAACCCTTGCCAGAAGAAATACCGCACCTACGGCAAGAGGGCCTGAGAGAGTACTCATGAGAAACAGTACCGGTATCAGGCACAGACCGAGAGCAAGTACCGTTCTGTACTCACCGAAACGGTCTGCCAGGTCGCCAAAGAGATACTGAAAGAGCTTGGGTAAAGCGGCCAGGCCGAAGACAGCACCCATAACAACGTACCTCCCGGATGCAACGGACTCAAGTAAAAGAGGTACAGCCACCCAGTAAAAAGAGAAGATAACATAGTAAAGAAGAACAAGCACCAGAGGAAGCTTCAGATCGTTCCAGTTCATCCTCAGATCATCGAGCTCACCTGCATACGTATCCCTACTGAGAACGCCGGAGACCGACTCATGAAGGCTTTCACCTGTCTCTATACCGATATACCTGAGATACAGGAGGATAGCTACCAGAGAGCTGAGGGCCCAGAAAACAAACGTGATCTCAAATCCTCTGGAAGCTATCAGCAGGCCTCCGATCACAGGAGCAAGTATATAAGCGATGTTTGGCCCAAGAAGCAGGACGGAAGCGGTCTCGGATTCAACCTCCTGATCGGAGCTTCCAAGAGACAGGCTCCAGCCACCGTTCCACATAAACACCTTCGAAAGCCCCTCGAAGGCTTTCCCAAGAATCAACATTACCGGCGCCGTAAACAGATACAGCACCGGAGAGGCAAATATCAGAGATATACCAACAAAGGTAACTATCCTGCCGCCCGACCTCTGAACAATACTTCCCACAGGCAGATCCATAAGTACCGTGACCGCAGGAGGCAAGGAAGTAGCTAACCCAACAAGGAATATACTCATGTGCCTTTCGAGGTACAGAGGAAGAAAGTTCCAGACTGTGTTTCTACCGAACCAGGCAACCAGAAAAACCGCAGAAAGATACTTTGCCACGTCCGGAACTCTATCAATTCTCATCGTAACCAATGCTAATGTGTGACGAAGCCTGAAGACTCTTCTTCGCCGCCTTCATCCTCCTCGGCGTCCTCAAGCAACTCCTCCTTCGCATCCTCCTTGAGCTCATCGTATCTTTTCTCCGAGGGACTCCTGTCATCAAGACCAGCCTTTTCCCTCTTCATGCTGTTGAACCGGTTCTTGGACGGATCTTCCTCGTCTTCACCTTCTGAGGACCTGGCTGCTTCAAGCAGATCATTCATATGTAGATACTGCTTGAAAGATAAAATAAACCTTCCGGGAGGTAAACCATCAAGATACAGCCGGATTTTACAAACCATTAAAAGGCTTCATAAGGATTTTTAGCCTGTGATAAAATGGTAAAGGTACCCGAAGACACAGAGGTAAGCGATCTCCCGTTCACACATGCAAGAGTAAAGAGAATGATACGTGAGGAGGCATCGGAGGGCCAGTATGTACGCTCGAACGTCTACTATGGACTGAACCTCCTTCTGGGCGAGATTGCCGACGAAGTAATAGAGAGAATGATGGACACAGAGGCAGCATACGTTGAGAAACACGACCTCGACAGAGCAGCCCGGAAGTACGAAAAGGTTGAAAACATCATACAGGAAAAGGAACGTGTCTCAAGAAAGCTTGATGCTCTCGCAGCGGACATAGAGAAGCTTTCGAGAGACGTAGAGCAGTCTGATATGTAGGACAGAGGGGCTACAAGCCCCGCCTCATCAAAACCAAGTTGCTCCAGAGATTTTCCCAGGATACTCTACATGAAGTTCGAGGTCGAAGTCGTATGTGAACAGGTTCTGCCTGCGGTAAGGCGCCTTATAGCACAGGGACTGTACGAGGACTACGGCCTCAGCCAGGTGGAAATAGCCCGGGCAATGAACCTTACGCAGCCGACGGTTTCAAACTATCTTAGAGAAGGCCGTGGCACAATGGAGGTCATCAACGAGATAGAGCAAGATCCCCAAATCGAGGTACTTGTAGAGGAGGCAACCTCGAGGGCCGCAAAGGAACAAAACTACTCCGACGAAATATCGAAGATAGTATCCGCCATGAGAGATCGGGGCGTCATCCAAGAGCTTGACTCCAGTACCGAAAAGATCCTGTAACTACTTGAGTCCCTGGAACTCATCCTCGTCGTCTTTGCTACGCTTGAAGTCAGGCAAAGAGATTTCCGGCAGGGAGTCAGGTAAAGATACATCCGGCATATCAAGGGACCGAACCCTCTCGGAAACAGAGGCTGAATCAGTATCCTGAAGTCTGTTCCTGACTTCATCTAAGTCAGGAATTCCCGATTTCTGGTCCCTCCTGTGAGCATACAGGATTACTGCGGTTATCAGTACCCCTGCGAGAAGCACCTTAAGTATGGTTGATTTAGTCTCTCTGGCCTCAACACTGTTTTCCACGTCCCGAAGAGATTCCAGAGCCTCTTGCTTCCTCTGTTCCGCAGTCTCAAGCGCAGGCAAAGCTTCGTAGTACGATCCGTTCTCGACCGCAGCCTCTATCCTCCTGATCTCGGACTGGAACGTCTGGACTGCGGAGGAGGTCCTCTCCAGCTCCTCCTCGGAGGCTTTCCGGGAAATATCAGAGAGGTTCCCAGAGATGCTGGCGTTTGCACTGGAAAGGTTCTCCAGCAGTTCCCGTACACGACTGCGTTGATCCTCGGATGCTCTCACAGTTAACTCACCGGTAACTTCTTCATCGGGACTTTGCGAAGATACAGAGACTTCGTAGCGTCCTGTCTGAGATTCATTCGGAGAAAGGCTTACAGAGACGGTCTCAGAGTTTCCACCTTCCAGTTCCTCAAGAGTTACGGACTTCTCGAAGAGTCTCGAAGACACAGTAACCACAACAGACTCGACGAGTAACTCACCCGTGTTCTCTACCTCAATGTTATAATCTGTGGATGAGCCGGCTCTAAGCTCGAAGTCCTGCGGTGTAGATATTCTCAGGGTCTCTGAGGACTCGGGAAAGTATCTGAACTCGACTGACTCATACTCACTCCACCTTCCGGAGCCATCCTGCACCCTCAGGTAGACGGTCTCGGAGCCGTTCCCAGAGATATCGGAGGTATCTACCTTGAACTCCCCTTCCTCCTGAACCTCGTATCCATCTCCCTCATCAGTGTCTATATCGAAGAAGTACTCGGCCCTATCTATACCTGTAAGAGAATCATCGGCCTCGAATCTTGCTTCAAAATCTCTTCTAAACGTGTTGTACTCCTGTACCAGCTCGAACTCCTCCACATCCGGTTCCGATGAGTCAAAGCTTATTGACCTCTCATCTGACTCCACGGTGTTTCCTGCTCTGTCTACGGCCTCAACCGATATGTCAGCGGCTTCATCGTTTACCTCGTCCTCCGGAATACTGCACGAGAAGCTTTCTTCATCGTCCCATCCCGAGGTATCTACCTCTTCACCGTCAACCAGGCACCTCACCTTGATATCGCTCTGTTCATCCTCAACGTCCTGAACCTCTACATCTACCTCGACATCGGAGTCAAGCTGTACGATACCATCCTCTGCGTCTTCAACTGTAAACTCCGGCTTATCCGCTTCGAACTCCAAGTCATACACGTAGGATATGTCCCCGGAGTAGGTGTTTCCCACGAAGTCAGAGGACTCGACGCTTACAGTAAACTGGTCTCCCTGAGCAGCATCACCCCTGTCAAAATCAAAGGATACCGTACAGACGCCTCCAGGCCCACAGACATTGTCTCTGGTGCCGTCCTCAAGATCCACGCTAAAGCTCTCTGCCTCGAGGTCGGTGACAGCTGACTGGTCATCAGAGACCGTCATCTGAATCTCTGATCCCTCGTTCACGTACCTGTACTCGTCCGATCTCTCGACCGAGGGCTTTTCCGCATCTACAAATATCTGTTTCTCGATAGAGGACTTTACATCTCCTGAGTCGTTGACAGCCTCTGCAGTTAAGCTGTAGTCGCCGCTGTCAGTTCCGCCGACATCGAACTCCGTGGTTCCGTAGCCATCCGGGGTATCAACCTCGCTCGTGGAGGAAAAATCAACATCCTCACCTTCAAGAGTTACACTCACCTGATTCTCATCAGAGCCTGTAACATTTACCTCGAACGGGTCAGCAACCTTCTGATCTGAAGGTGACTGAAACTCCAGCGCCAGGCCAGGCTGAAGGGCGACTCCCAGAAAGGCTATCAGTAACAGAGACTTCCCTTTCATTGTTGTCGACATATCTACACAAGAGAGTCTGATGTTTAAGTATTACAGGTGTGATAGCTTTCAGAAACTAGTTTTCTATCTTCTCGAACCTTTCGACAGATCTCTTCCTTTCCTCATCATAGTTAACTATCCTGTCCGGATAGTCCTTCCCGATTTCCACACCACAGTTTCTCTGGACCTCTTCCGGCATCTTCCACGGCTCATGAATGTACTTGTCGGGAACATCCTCCAGCTCCGGGACCCATTTCCTGATATAGTTTCCATCTGGATCATAGTCTTCTGCCTGTGAGGTCGGATTAAATACCCTGAAGTACGGCTGTGCATCGGTACCTATCGAGTAACTCCACTGTATTCCCCCTACCATCGCCGAGATCTCTGCGTCCACAAACATCTTTGAGAAGTACTCGTGAACGTCACGCCACTCTAGCCAGAGATCCTTGCAGGAGAAGTTTGTTACCACCATTCGGAGTCTGTTGTGCATCCAGCCGGTCTCTTTGAGCTGACGCATCCCGGCATCGACGAACGGGTAACCTGTCTTCCCCTCAACCCAGGCGTTCCACTTCTCCGGTGTCTGGTCTCTGGAGTCCCAGTCAGGTTCGTTTCCACGGTACTTGTCCATAAACGGCTCCTCCACTTCGTGCGGATAGTTCCAGAGAATCTGGAAGTAATAATCCCTCCAGGCCAGTTCCTCCTGCCAGGTCTCGATACCGGAGATATCCGAGTCCTGGTTCCTTGCCTTAACCCTTTCCGCCTCCCAGAAGACCTCTCTCGGAGATACGGTACCAAACTTCAGGTGAGGGGAAAGCCTTGAGGTCGCGTCCTTCCAAGCGTAGTCCCGGTCACGATCATAGTCCAGTATCAGATCCTTGAACTCCTCCATTCTTTCAAGACCGGCATCTCTGGAGGCGTCCCAGACCCATTCCATCTCATCCGGCATCTCGAATCCCATCTCCTCCGGGCCAGGGATCTCAACCGATTCAAGCTCCGGGGTCTTGTAGTCCTCGACCTCCTGTGGCTTTCTCTTGGTGTTTTTAAACCATTTCTTCTTGTAGTATGTATAGACTTTGTACGGGGTTCCGGAGTTTGTGAGAATCTCTTTCTTCTCAAACATAACAGAGTCCTTGAAGCTTTCCACAGAAATATCCAGAGACTCCTCTATCCGTGAGTCCCTTTTCTTGGCGTACGGTGTATACTCCCTGTTGTAATAAAGCTTATCTGCCTCAACCTCGTCGACAAGTCTTTGGAGCTCCTCCAGAGGCTCTCCTCTCCGAACAACAAGATCCTTGCCATCTCCCATGCCTTTCTTCAGTTTCTTCAGGCTCTCACTCCAGAACCTCACTCTCGGGTATCCAAGCGTATGCTCGGAGAAGAAACTTTCATCGACTATATGTACAGGTACGACTTCCTCATGGTTCCTAGATGCCTCGACGAGAGCAGTATTGTCGTGTTCTCTCATCGCCCGCCTGACAGGTACTATCGCTGTCACATATCCTAATTTCCGCCCAACATTTTTATTCAGGAGGAAAAGAAACTATCGAGCTTAGGCTTCTCCTCCTGAGGCCCAACCATCAGAAGCCTGTCACCTTTCTGAAGATGTGCTTCGCGACCCATCTGCTGATCTCCACGGAGCACAGTACTCACCTGAAAACCGTCAGGAAAACCGGAGCTGTCCTCGAGGGAAGAGACCTTCTGTCCGGATTTTTCACCCACTTTTACCTTCACAGCCTCTAGACCGCCTTCCAGATCTGAGAGCTTTATGACAGACGGATGCTCGACGGCAGAGAGAAACTGGGACACAAGCACATCGTTGTGGCTTACAGTTTCAGCATCTATAAGATCAAATGCCTCGACGTATTCGTTATCCTCCACGCGTGAAACTATCTTCGGGACGCCGAACTTGCGTTCAAGACTGCATACCACCATGTTTTCATTATCGTTACGTCCGGCAGCAATAATTATATCAGCCTGAGACACTCCTGCATCCTGTAAAGCTGCAATAGTGGACGGAGAACGGTTTATGACGGTAGCTCCGCTGGATGAGTAAAGCCTGTCGCATTCATCCTCATCAGGATCTATCACAACCACGTCATGACTGTTTTCCAGCCTCTGGACAAGTCTCTCTGACGTCGAGTTAATACCTGCTATGATAACGTACATAACCTATTATTCCAGCAGCTTTCTATTAAAGATTGCCAGTACCGGTATCATCTCCAGTCTGCCGGCGATCATTCCTACCGCCAGGAAGAAGCGTGAAACCGGGCTCAGGGACAGGACGGCCTCTGAGGACGCCAGGCTTGGACCCATATTCCCGACAGAGGAAACTGCCAGAGACAGCGCCTGCTGGATACTCACAGGCTCCTGTGAGAGAACAACTGCTGCAGTACCGAAACAGACCGCGAGCCAGGAAAAGAGCAAGGCAGCAACCGTTCTCAGTGTAGATGACTCAACGATCTTGCCGTCCACCACCGGCTTGTTGAGAGCCGAGTCTGGGAGACTGAAGGACCTGACCCTGCTACGGAGTAACTCCAGAAGCACCCTGACACGGAATATCTTGAGGCCTCCAGCCGTCGAGCCCACTGAACCTCCAACGAACAGAACACCGAGGAAAAGAAGCTGCATGAATGCAGAGAAGGATTCGATCCCGACCGTCGCATACCCTGTCGAAGACACCAGGGAAGCGGAGGTGAAGATCGAGTCCAAGACAGAGCCGGAGGAAAGAGCTCCCAGCGCAGAAACGCCTGCAAATACAAGTACGTACATCCTGAACTCTGAGCCAAGCGTCCTTGTATCAGCCCTGAGAAGCCTGTAGAGAATCACGAAGTTAATCCCTCCAAGAAGCATAAAGAAGGCGGAGACTGCCTGAACCGGGGCACCGTAAGCTCCAAGACTCATCGAACCGGTTGAGAACCCTCCTGTGGAGAGAGTGGTGAGAGAGTGCAAAACCGCATCGAAAACGCCCATTCCGGCAACAACGTAAGCCCCGATCAGAACGGACGTCAAAAAACCATAGACCTTCCAGAGAGACTTTACGGAGTTGAGCAGGGAGGGTCTGATGCTGCCGGGATCAGTCTTGTGTGCCTCGGCGGAAAAGAGCTTTCTGGATACGGCCCCGGACTCTCTTACGACAGCTACGAAAAAGGTAAGTATGCCAAGACCTCCGATCCACTGGATCAGAGACCTCCAGAAAAGTACCGCAGGAGAGAAAAGAGCGGGGTCAGCGGCCGCAGATATACCGGTAGTTGTAAGACCGGAGACTGCCTCAAAGAGAGCCTTGCCCGGAGAAAGACCCGTGGAGAGAGGTATAGCTGCTAGAGAGGATACCAGAATCCATGACAGTACGGTGATATAGACGGACTCAGACAGAGACGGCTCATCTATCTTTCCGGCTCTCTGAAGCAACGTACCTGCAGCCAGGGACAGTAAAGCTGTACTGAGAAAAACGGCTGAACCGCCGGAACCGCCTCCATAGGCTAGAGCAAGAGGAACAGGAACCAGCAACAGGCCTGAAAGTATCTGGAGCAGTCTGCCCAGGATTCCGGTTACTACGGCAAATCTCACATCAATACAAAGGCAGGACGGAAATAAATAGACACCGCATAACAGGGCCGGGCCCTGTATTAAAAGATTCGTCAGCGATAACTGGAATGCTCGGAACCAAAACGACTGAGCAGGTGAACAATCTTGAAAATAACTATAGGAAAACAGGATGGCGAAACAGTACAGACGGAGAAACAGGAAATCCCACAGCTTACCGGCAAGAAGATAGGAGACGAGTTCAGCGGAGATATTATAGGGCTAGAGGGATACACGCTGAGGATAACCGGGGGATCGGACAGACAGGGATTCCCGATGAGAGAAAGCATCGAAGGCACGGAGAGACAGAAAAAACTGCTGAAGACCGGTACCGGTGTGAAGGAAAAGGAAAACGGCATACGTGAGAGAAAGTCTGTGAGAGGAAACACTGTCTCAAACCAGACGGAACAGCTTAACACAAAGGTTGTTGAACAGGGCGAAGATGAAGTAGATGAGCTTCTGGAGAGTCAATCATGAGTGAAACACCTGAGGCAAACATAGGTCTGGTAGGACACGTTGACCACGGAAAGACTACTCTGACCAAGGCACTTTCCGGAAAATGGACGGATGAACACTCCGAAGAGCTAAAAAAAGGTATAACGATAAAGCTGGGTTACGCAGACATCTCTTACTACCGGGACGAAGATGGTTTCAGTGTGGATGGCGAAGGCGAACCGGAGAGATCAGTTTCTCTCGTGGATGCACCCGGACACGAAACCCTGATGGCAAACGTACTCTCCGGCGCAGCAATCATGGACGGAGCAATCCTGATGGTGGCGGCAGACGAGAAATGTCCTCAGCCACAGACACGTGAACATCTTGCAGCACTTGATATAACAGGTATAGAAAACATAGTAATTGTACAGAACAAGATAGACCTGGTCGAGAAGGAACAGGTCAAGAGAAACCATGAACAGATTAAGGAGTTTGTCGAGGGAACGGTTGCAGAGGATGCACCTGTGATACCGGTCTCCGCACAGCACGAAGTAAACATAGATGCTTTACTGGAGGCGATAGATCAGGAAGTACCTACACCGGAGAGAGACGAGGACTCGAAGCCGAAGATGCTGGCCGCCAGATCCTTCGATATAAACCGGCCAGGAACAGAGCCCCAGAACATAAACGGCGGGGTAATCGGAGGAAGCCTCGTGAAAGGGACATTAGAACCTGGAGACGAGATAGAGATCAAGCCGGGAAGAAAGATCGGGGAGGACAAGTGGGAGACCGTCGGCACCAAGGTAAGATCTATCATCCACGGGGACGAAACTGTCGATGAAGCAGGGCCAGGAGGGCTTCTAGGTCTGGAGACAAGCCTTGATCCCGCAATGGCGAAGAGTGATGGGCTTGCGGGAAACGTAATCGGGCATGAAGGTACTCTTCCAGAGAACTCAGAGAGGTTACAGGTTGACGTAGAGCTTATGGATAGGCTGGTAGGGGCGGAAGACGAGAAAGAGATAGAGAACATCAAGGAACATGAACCCCTGATGGTAAACATCGGAACCGGAAAGTCAGCCGGCGTAGTAACCCAGGCAGGAGACACGGTAGAGCTTGATCTCAAGATACCTGTCTGTGCCGAAGAAGGCGATAGGCTTGCCATATCGCGGCAGATAGGTTCACGCTGGAGACTGATAGGTCATGGAAAAATAACCTCAATTAAATAGATACAAGGTTTTTAACCAGCAAAAGCGACATTCAGTATAACAATCTATGACAACTGACACTCTTCTATCCAGCCTGCTTGCTGAACAGGATGCACTCCTGAGAACCTTCATAACTATTGTAATGCTTGTAGCGGGTCACGCAGCAGCCAAGATAACTTCCTTCAGTGTGAGAAAGATCTGGATAAGGGGAGACGACCTGACGAAGAAAGAGCTAGAGAGGCGTTACGACACCGTAAGATACCTCAAGTACGCTTTAGACTCTGTAGTAATACTTGCAGGACTTGTATACCTGAATACAGGTTTGACCGCAACGCTAACGTCTACGCTGGCCCAGAGCATACCAAGGATTGCCTCGGCCGTGCTGGTAGGGCTACTAGGGCTTATACTTGTAAACCTGACTGCAAAGGTTGGAGGAAAGGTGCTGAAGGGACTTGGCGTAAGAGACTACCTCAGAGATGCGGGAATATCCAAAAATGCCACCAACGGGCTCAGAATCGGCGCACAGGGATTCCTCTACCTGCTGGTCATACAGATAGTACTCGACAGTCTCGGAGTAGGAAACACCTTCATCTCTAAGGCTATCACGGCTTCCTCATACGCAGTTGTAGGGCTTGGAGCGGCATTAATCTTCTGGGGATTCAAAGATATTTTCAAGAACCTTGCTGCAGGCTTCTATCTGAAAAACACCAGGCTCGTAAGACCTGGAGAGAAGGTGTACCTGGAGGATGAAAGCGGAGAGATAAGAGGTATAGACCTCTTTTCCACCGAGATAGAGACGGACGGAGGCTACACGATGATAACAAAGAACTCCGATGTCATGAACGCAGATCTGAAGTTCAAGAAAACACAGAACGACGTGGAGACTCTGGAAGACATGAAGGAGTACTTCATAGCACAGGATCCTTCGTACTGTGGACCAGCCTCAGCGGAGATGGCTCTCAGCATCTTCGGATACAGGTACGGACAGGACGAGATAGGAGAGATATGCGGCACCGAGGTCGGCCAAGGTACGATGCCGGATGACCTGATCGGAGCCATAGAGGGACTTACGGACGGAGAGGTACATGCAGAGTACGTAGAGTACGACAAGATCACAGACCTGGCGGACGAGTTCAAGGTATGGTTTAATGATGGAGCACTCATAATACCTAACTTTGCGAAGCCTGTTCTGTTCCCGCAGGCGGATACAGCCCACTACAGCCTGTGTGTAGGGGTAGAGGGCGACGAGTTACTCATAGTCGATCCGTCCGCAGATACGGTGTCAGGAGGGGTTTACTACGCGGACAGCGGAGAGATGCTCGAGGCGATGAGAGAGTTCGAGGGAAGAACCCGGGGATACCTTGTGCTGGCTCCAGAAGATACGACCGCTTACTGGAGAATCAGCAAAGGCCTGCTCTATGCAGACGAAACTTTCTACGACCAGTTGAACAAGAACATGGAGCTACAGCTACGTAGAATCCTGCGGCAGGGCCGAATACTGAAGAATGTGCTTCCGGACCAGCTACAGGACTACCTGGACAGATGGAAGCGTGAGGAAAACGTCGAGAGACTCTGGAAACCAGAGAGCGAGCGAGAACAAGAAGGTGATAAAAAAGATGAGCAAACTTCTGATACTGGCCAGTGACTACGAGAAAGAGGCTGAAAGCTTCAGGGAATACTTCGACGAGGTAGACTCAAGTTCCCTGGCAGATGTCATGATAGACGCAGAAACAGGAGATATCTCAGAGGTTCTGGTGAACGGGAAGAAAATCGAAAACTGGGACGCAGTCTACCTGAAGCCCGAGCCCAAAGCCTTCAACTACACCCGGGTTCTACTGGAGGTACTCAGCGTTAAGGACGTGAGATGCAACATAGATACATCCTCTATATTTATACTGACAAAGAAGCCTTACCTGGCGAAGGTGCTGGCAGACAAAGGATGTACAATACCGCCACAGGCAAGTATCTCAACGGAGAAAGGTATGACAGAGCTACAGAAAAACATAGAGTTTCCTGTACTGGCCAGGAAGTACTCCGACCTCCAGCTGGTGGAGACCAAGATTTTTGATGGGTTCGACGAGCTCAAAAGCTTCGCAGAGGTAACTGAGCACGGGAAAGACTTCCTGATGATCCAAGAACATGATGAAGAAAAAGAAGTCTTCGAGCTTCTGTACATAGATGGAAAGATAATAAGCCTGAAGGCGGATAACCCTCCATGGAAAGAAAGCGGAGAAACAGGATTCTCATACTACGGGGTATCAGACACCCAGAAACAGACGGTTCAGAAAGCTGTTGAATCAATAGGAACCAGCATCTGCCGTGTAAGACTGCAGGGAGACAGAATCATCGATATGGACACAGATCCGCGTCTGGACATGTTTGAACAGGAGAGTGGAAAAAACGTGTACGGGCGGGTAGCCGGATACCTCAAGGACGGTGAAGACCTGTGATAAGAAAATACAGAGATCAGAAAGGTGGCTTCAGATGAAATGTGCGGTTATCTACGGCAAGAAATCAGCACAGCACCATCACTTTATCGAGAAAGGCAAAGAACACTTCGATAAAGTGCTTGGAGTGCCCCTTGAAGGTGTAAGAACCGTATATACCGAAGAGGGAACGAAGCTGATGTACTCAAACACAGATCTCACGGAGTTCGACGCAGTCTATCTGCGTCTACTGGGAAGCGATCTCATGTACGGAGAACATATACCCGGAGTCCTGAAGGACAACGACGTCTACACACAGATGGAGTCGGATTCGCTTGCGATCGCATCAAACAAGTTCCATATGATGAAGGTGCTTGCGGAAGGAGGCGTACCTGTTCCACGTTCAACCTATACACTCTCGACCTCAGAGACAGAGAGAGCTGGAGAGATGCTGGGATATCCGGCAGTGATAAAGATTATATCGGGCTACGGAGGCAAAGGAGTTATGAAGGCAGACTCGAAGTCCGATATTGGACCTATCACAGATACTCTTACACTCTTCGAGCAGGATATATGTCTGCAGGAGTTCATAGAGAATCCTGGAGAGGATATCCGGGTAATCGTGGTCGGAGACGAGACGTACTCATACAAGAGGATAGGTGGAAACGAGGAGGAGTTTAGATCCAATATCTCAACAGGCGGAAACCGCCAGAGAGTGGATCCATCAGAGGAAATGAAAGAGGCTGCTGTAGGTGCGGCTAGACTTTCCGGTCTTGAGATCGCAGGAATAGATATTATCGAGGACGAAAGTGAGGAAGAAGGCTTCTACATCGGAGAGATCAATGCATGTCCCGGAGTGGAGGGAACCGAAGAGGTTCTGGAACGTAACATGGCGGAGAGATTTATGGAGTACATGAAGGCCAGAGCCCTGGACGAGATGTCAAACTAGGGTTTCAGTCTTCCTCAAAGCTTCGGGAAATAATTTCTACGGCTTCATCAACGTGTTCCTCCTGAAATGCATTCAGAGCCGGAACTCCAACCTGGTTCTCGACGGTTTCCCTGCCAACCGTAGTATCTGTTATCGGGCCGGAGACAAAATCAACCTCATAATCCATATCATTCAGTACATCTTTCAGTCCGTGAGCACCCATAACATCGAGTGAGACCACGGAGACGCCGAATATCTGATCTCTTATGTCAAGGTTTCTGAGAGCCTCTTTAACGCCGTAATTAGACACTAGACCCGCACCAAACTCAACGACAACAAAGTCCAGGTCATCGTCCCAAACCTCATTGACAAGTCCTCTCGCAGCGGATACCACCAGATCCGTGTCGTGTACCGTGGACGGCAGACCGGCATCCACAAAGTCATAGGATCTCTTCGAGCCAGCTTCAAGCATCTGGAGACGATCCCTCTCACGTGCAGAGCCTGTAAGCTTCAGTGACGCAATATCGTACTGCTGGCTGAGACCCTCGATCAGTTTACTTGCGAGAGTGGTCTTGCCGGCATCCATCCTTGAGGCAACCACTGCTACAAGGTCTGCGTCGGCCTCAACCTCTCTGGCGTGATCGGTTCCAAAGTCACGTGTATTAAGAATAGTGCTGTTGTGACTTACGTATCCCAGAAGCTCTGCCTCACAGGGCTGATCGAGCTCTCTAGCCCCTGAAATATATCTTCCGAAGATGCCTCCAGACCCCAGAAACTCTATGGAGCCACCTTTATCCAGAGAATCAGGAACCTCTCCTATGTAACCTTTGACTCCGGAACGGTTTCCCAGGACCCCGAGGACTACATCGCCTTGCTGGAGTTGGACAAGCTCTCCGCCCTCGAGATCAAGCTCGCTGTAATCCTCATTGACGTGAGTAATTCTTACCGCAACGACATCACCTACCTGGGGCTTGTGGCCGCTGTATACTATCTCTGTGTCTTCATC
The DNA here is from genome assembly GCA_937132175.1 of uncultured euryarchaeote. GTDB lineage: Archaea > Nanohalarchaeota > Nanosalinia > Nanosalinales > Nanosalinaceae > Nanosalina. Next base: position 12,639 of record CAKZNU010000049.1, on the reverse strand, counting down.
AATTTCCACTTTCTTGAGGCTGGAAGCCCTGTAATCAAACTCCATGTCTCCAGATCATAAGGAAGGCTTTAATACATTTTAACGTAGATCAAGGACGATGGATAAGATAATGTTGGATACTAATTTCCTGGTGGCTCCGTTCCAGCTGGGCTTCGACATCTTCGAGGAGATAGAACGTCTCTACCCGGAAAGCAAGGTCTACACCCTGGAGGATGCAGTTCAGGAGGCCAAAAGCATAGAGGAGGGGAGATACGTTGATCTCGTCGAGAAGCTTCTGGAGACGAAAAACATAGAGGTTCTGGAGACCGAGGGAGAAGGAGAGGTAGACGACCTTCTGGTAGAGATATGTGATGAGTTCGTGGTAGGAACCAACGACAGAGAGCTCAAGGAGAGACTACTGGATGAAGACGCAGAGGTCATAATAGTGCGTGGAGGAAACCATCTAGAGGTCAGAAACAGGGACAGCCTGAGACACTGAAACATACCGGTACCGCCTTCCTGTTTTTAAAAATTAGACCGGGTTCCGTTACTGTTCCGTAGAGGTAGAATTAAAAATGTACAAAAGGCTCCAGATGGAAGACTCGATAAGAGTACAGCCGGAGGATCTCGGAGGAGAGGTCGAGGAAAGTGTAATGTCCTCTCTCACCCTCAACGTTGAAGGAGAGATAGTTGAGGACATGGGAGTAATCCTGGCTGTCGAAGAAGTAAAAAGCATAGAAGGCGGAGAGATACAGCCAGAGGATGCAGGAATACATTACGACGTAGAGTTTTCCGCAATCGTCTACGAGCCTGAGCTCCAGGAAGTGGTGAAGGGGGAGGTAGTCGATATCACCAGCTTCGGAGCCTTCATACGTATAGGTCCTCTGGACGCACTCTGTCACGTCTCACAGGTTATGGATGAATACGTTAACCTAGATGAGGAAAACGACATGCTTGTATCCGAGGAAGGGGACAAAGCGCTTGAGATAGGGGACGTAGTCACTTCCAGGATGATAGCTGTAAGCCTCGGAAACGATGACTCCAACAAGGTAAACCTGACGACAAGGCAGCCAGGCCTCGGAAAGAGATGCTGGATAGAACAGTACGAGGAGGAAATGGAAGAAGAACAGGAGGAGGAAGAAGAATGACAGAGAAAGCATGCTCTGAATGTCACAGGTTGGTAGAGGACGCACAGGAATGTCCTATAGACAAGAACAACGATCTAAGATCGAACTGGAGCGGTATAGCAGTAGTTTACGATGTAGAGGACTCGGAGATAGCGGACAGACTTGAAATCACGACACCAGGAAGATACGCAATAAAGGTAAGATAGACTATGGAAATACAGATGGAATCGGTGAGAGAGAACCCTTTGATGGACAGAAGAAAAATCACAGCACAGGTAGAACACGACGGAGACTCTACACCCTCAAGAGAAGACATCAGAGACAGGTTCTCGGCAGAAAACAACGTGGATACAGAAAACGTAAACGTGGGAAAAATACACACAGGATACGGAAGAAACGTCTCCCAGGTAGACATTCAGGTCCATGAAGACTTCGAGTACAGAGAGGATCTCGAAGAAGAAACCGACGGGACAGCTCCTGTACAGGTACCGGAAAAATACAGAGACATAGTCTCGGGAACGATTACCGACGCAAAGAACGAGATCTCCGAGCTGGAGGACCCGGATTACGACGCCTTGAAGAAGGCCGAACAGGAGAACAAATCAAGGACAACCTTCATCGACTGGCTTGAGGAGCAGTGATACAAGATGTCAAAGAATGAATCAGTGAAGATGTACGAAAAGTACAATGAGGACGGCAGCTTCGACGGGGAGAAATGCCCTGTCTGTGGAAGCTTTCTCGCGGAACACGACGACAGAACAAGCTGTGGCAAGTGCGGATACACACAGCACTGAAAAACCCCTCATCTCTACATCTTTTCTCTTCCTGACCCGATGAAGGTTCTCGGTATAGAATCAACCGCACACACCTTCGGGGCGGGAATAGTTGACGAAGAAAAGGTTCTTGCAAACCAGAAGGATATGTTTGAGCCTGAGGAAGGAGGTATTCACCCAAGGGAGGCTGCTGAGCATCACTACCAGCAGGCAAGGACACAGGTAAAAAACGCACTGGCTGAGGCAGGACTGGAGCCGGGCCAACTCGACGGAATAGCCTTCTCCCGGGGACCAGGAATACCGCAGTGTCTCGAGGTAGGTGCAGTGACAGCAAGAGCACTGTCAGTGAAACACGGCCTGGACCTGACAGGAGCAAACCACTGCCTGGCACATATCTCGATCGGGGAAAGAACCACAGAAGCAGAGAAACCCACAACACTGTACGTCTCGGGAGGAAACACACAGATACTCTCGTTCAGATCCGGCAGATACAGGATAATGGGCGAGACACAGGACATAGCACTGGGAAACGCCTTGGACAAGCTGGCCAGAGAGATGGGTCATCCACATCCCGGCGGCCCTGAAATAGAGAGACTTGCCTCCGAAACAGACGAGATCAAGGAGATGAGTTACCCGATCAAGGGCATGGACCTATCCTACTCCGGGCTCACAACCGAGGCAAGACGCATGCATGAAGAAGTATCCGAGAAAGTCATTGCAAACTCCTTCCAGGAACACGGATACGCTGCAGCAGTAGAAGCCCTGGAGAGAGCGATGAGCCAGGAGAAAACAGGAAATGCCTTGCTGACCGGAGGGGTTGCAATGAACTCACGTCTGAGAGAGATGGTGGAGAAGATGTGTGAACAGAGAAACGAAGATGCGTACTTCCCGCCACAGGAATACTGCATGGACAACGGGGCGATGATCGCACACCAGGGGATGTTGAGACTCCAGAACGGAGAGAAACTCGCTATTACCGAATCCGGGGTAAGGCCTGACTGGAGGCCAGACGAGGTGAAAACAGCATGGTAGACCAGGACGTCAAGGAAGCCAGGGAAAAAATCGGGGAAGGCGGTATCGTCATCTTCACAACAGAGACGGCATACGGCATAGCCGCGGACGCAACAGACCCCAAAGCAGTAGAGAAAGTCTATAAAGCAAAGCACAGACCCTACAGCAAGGGTTTGACCACGATAGTCGACTCTCTCGAGACCGCGAAGAAGTACGCAGAGATCACGGAGAAAGAGGAAAAGATAATCGAGGAGCTCATGCCAGGCCCTCTTACGCTCGTAACTGAAAAGACGGAGAAGGTTCCTGAAAACCTAAACGAGGACTTCGCATTCAGGATCTCGCCTTCAGAGGTTTCCTCCGAACTGGCCTCGGAAGGTCCTATCACCGCTACAAGTGCAAACATCTCCGGACAAGAAACATCTTATTCGGTAAAAGATATCTCAGAGGAACTCCTGGAAAAAGTCGATCATGTGATCGATGCCGGAAAGCTTGATCCCTCACCCACCTCCACGATCGCAGAGGTCGATTCCGACGAGGTGGTCATACACCGAGAGGGACCTATTAAGAAGCAGGAGTTAGAAAAACTACTGTAGAGATGGCGACTGACCACGGATTTTTGAACAGAAGTGTAAATGTTCAGTATCATAGTCTGAGACATACTCCAGGGTGATACACGGATCTTAGCAGAAAATATACTTCCACTTCAGTTCATGCTGATAATTGTGACAGCTACCATCTTGGCTGTCATAGCGAGGAAGTTAAAGCAACCTGTGCTCTTGGCCTATCTCATAACAGGTCTCGTTCTCGGACCAACACTCCTTGATATAGTCGGAGAGACCCAGACCCTTACTTTGATGTCTGAGCTAGGTCTGGGGTTTCTTTTATTCCTTGTAGGAATTGAAATGAACTTAGAGGATATTAAAGAGATTTTAAAGCCTATATCCATAGTAGCTGTCGGTCAGACAGTCTTACAGACCGGGCTCGCGTTTGTAGTACCTTATGTTCTTGGATTTGAACTCTTTGAAACCAGCATAATAGCGCTGTGTACAGTTTTCGGTGCTACCCCTGTTATAGTAAAGATTCTGACCGAAAAAGATGAATTGAAGACGCTACCAGGAAAACTGGATGTCGGAGTGCTCGTCTTACAGGACATCTATCTAATCCTGATAGTGGCACTCATAGGATCAGGTACATTGACCCAGCCAAACCAGATTCCCGGAACTTTAATCAAGATAATCGGGCTCATAGCCCTGGTTGCGGCTTTGTCCCTTCTCTCATCACGCTACGTCCTCGAAGAAGTATTCGGAAAAGTTGCAGACAGCAAACACGCATTTTTTGTTCACGGTATCGCATGGGCGTTCCTTTTCATCTCTCTAGCACGGTATCTCGGTCTTTCGGTCGAGGTAGGGGCTTTCCTAGCAGGACTTGGGCTAGGCCAGATACCTTATAGAGAAGAGTTGAAGGAACGTATCCGGCCGCTAACAGATTTCTTCATGGTAATATTTTTCTCAACGCTTGGCCTAACGCTTTCCATAGACAACTTACAGGCTTACTGGGTTGAGGCAGTTATGGCATCCGGTATACTGATGATTGGAAACTTCCTGATCATGTTCTACCTTATCGACAGGATGAAGTTCACCCCACGTACATCCTTCATAGCAAGCATCAACATGACACAGGTCAGCGAGTTTTCACTGGTTGTAGGTGCTCTAGCAGTCCAGCAAGGTTATGTCGGGAACGACATACTGGGATACATCAGCCTGATGGCTCTGCTGACGATAGGCCTATCAACCTACCTAATCAACTACAACAAGGAAATTTACCAAAAAGTCGAGCATCTCCTTCAGTGGCTGGAGTCAGAGGAAAAGAAAGACATAGAGATCAACCGACTTGAAAACCATGCAGTAGTCATCGGATACGACAGGATAGCGGAGAAAATCTGTGAGAAACTTCACAGGGAATACGATGTGCTTGTGATAGACAAGGATCCTGAAAATACAGAGTTACTGGGAGAATCACCGTACGAATATATCTATGGCGATTTCAAGCACGGTGAAATCAGGGAAGGAGCAAACCTGCAGGAAGCTGCTTTCGTAATCAGCCTGTCGGATGAAAAAAGCCTGAATCTCAAGCTGTTAGAGGAGGCTGAAGAGGCTGTGAGGATGGTCAAAGCACAGTCACTTGAGGACGCAACAGAACTCTATGATGTTGGAGCGGACTACGTAATAATGGAAAACATACTGGCAGCGGATAGGATCGCAGAGTACATAGAGCTTTATCTAGAGGACCATGGACTGTTCACTGAGGAGGTAGATTCCGAGCTGGATAAAATAAGAGGTGATGAAGAATCTCAGAGCTGATCAACGTGTTGACTATGGTCTTCACAGCATCCTCAGTGATCCTGTTCCTGTTTAACAGGTTCTCACATCCTGCGCTTCCAGCCTACATAGTTGCTGGAGTGGTCGTTGGAAACTTCTTCCCGGCAGAAGAAATGATAAGCTTCACCCGGATCGGGTTATCCTTCCTTGTATTCGTATTCGGAGTTAAAATGGATCCTGAGAGGCTCAGGACAGTAGCAGGGGATGGCTTAAGGACAGCCTTGATACAGATCACATCTGTTTCAGCACTATCGCTTGGGCTATCTTTACTCCTGGGATTAAATGGCTTTGAGTCTCTGGTCTTCGTGCTCGTAACCGCTCTAAGCTCTACACTCGTTGGATTAGATCTGCTGGAGAAGGAGGTGGATCTAAGGCTTGCTCACGGCCGTCTAGCTGAATCTCTACACCTAAGTCAGGACTTGATAGCTGTAGTCTCCCTTATGCTTCTTGGTGCATCCAGTTACACTCTAGAGGCAGTCTCAGTAAGTCTTGCACACGGTTTCGGACTCCTAGCTTTGGCCTTGCTCTTCAGGAAGTACCTGCTTGGCTACATGGCCGGAGTTACTGAGAACTCGCGTGAACTTCTTATGCTGGTCTCTATAACGGTATTAATCGGTTTCCTGAGCCTGACCGAATACTTTCGTATCTCTCTGGCTATCGGAAGCTTTTCGGCAGGTCTGGCAGTTTCCAAGTACCCACATAACATGGAGATACTGGACACTACAGGCTCCCTGAAGGATTTCTTCTCCGCCGTATTCTTCGTGTCTCTCGGAGCCTTACTAAGCCTTCCTTCACCACGTGTTCTAGTTCTTTCCGGGTTGATGCTTCTGCTGACAGTTCTAATGAAGCCTTTCGCAGTTATCACGTCTCTGGTGGCTCTGGGCCAGAACAAGAGGACTGCATACCTGACCGGTTTCAGCATCGACCAGGTTTCTGAGTTCGCGTTAATAATTACAATCCAGGCCTATCTCTCCAATCTGATCGGTGATGCGGTTTTCCAAGCGACTATCATTACTGCAACGGTTTCAATGATGATCTCTTCGTACACGGCAAAGCATGGAAACAGGATCTACAACCTGCTTTCTCCGTATGACCATATACCGTCTTTCCCGCAGAAGATCTCGGAAAAACTCAGGCAGGAAAGGCCGAGTGATCATGTCATCGTGCTGGGATACGACACCCAGGGAGAAAGAATCGTCCAGAAGCTGAAGGATGAAAACGAAGACTTCGTGGTGATAGACAACGATCCCGAAAAGATCACAGACCTCGAGGAAAAGGAAGAAAACTTTGTATACGGGGACGTACTGGATCACGAAACATGGGAGAACGCAGGATACCGCAAGGCAGAGCTGATCATATCAACAGCCCCTATAACGAAGGTATCAGACACTGTTCTGGAGCTTGAGACAGACGCAGACACCATACTACGTGCAGAAGATGTAAAAGAGGCACAGAGACTTATGGATAAAGGAGCAACCTACGTCAGCGTCCCCGAGATACTGAGCTCCGAGCTCCTTACGGATCACATAGAAGGAATCATGGAAAACCGAAGCTACAGAGAGGACCTGAGAAGAAAAAGCATGCTGGAGCTTCGAAGATTTATACAGGACACAGAAGGATAAAGATTGAGCCTCCTGGTACAGAACATGATACAGGGTGCAGAGGCCGAGATAACTATACAGGGTGAAGAAGTTCTCAAGGAAAGACCCGAGAAAAAATACAGACACGAAAAGCTTGATACCCGGATAAGAGAGGAAAGAACCTCAGAGGAGGTCAAAAACATAGAGAAAGCCCGGAAACACGGCGTAAACATCCCCGAGACGGAAAAAACGGGGAAGACCTCGATGAAACAGGACAGAGTCAAGGGCAAACCCCTGAAAAAGATTCTGCCGTCCGAACCGGAACTCATGGAGGAAGTCGGAAAAAACATCGGCCTTTTACACGGCACCGGGCTTGTACACGGGGACCTCACCACAAGCAACATAATGTACGACGGGGAAATCTGGCTGATAGACCTCGGGCTCTCGGAAACTACTGAAAGAACCGAGGACCAGGCCGTAGACATATACCTCCTGAAAAAAACCCTGGAAACCTCACACCCCGAACAAAGCACAGAGCTCTGGGAAGGATTCAAGCAGGGTTACAGAGATTTCGATGACAGTGAAGAAGTCCTCGAGACGATGGAGGAAGTAAAGAGACGTGGCAGATACAAGTAAGATTCTTACAGCCGTTGCTGTAATCATCTCTATAACAGCACTTTACCAGACGGCATCAGAAAACCCTGCCGACACCATGGAGGAAAGTCTCGAGCAGGTAGAGGTGGTAGACGGGGATACGGTAGAAACCGGTAACGAGACCTACCGCCTTCTCGGCATAGACACACCGGAAACATACGGAGAATCAAACCCTCTGGAGTTCGGACTGGAGGATACCTACACCGACAGAAGATGCCTGAAGAGGTACGGCAGGAAAGCAACGGGGTTCGTAAAAGAGAAGACACGAAGAGAAGATGTTCGAGAGATCAGGATGAGGACTGACCCTCTGGCCGACGAAAGAGGCACGTATGGGAGACTGCTCACGTACATGTACACGGGAGAAAACACCAGCATCAACAGGAAGCTGCTGGAGAAGGGATACGCAAGACTCTACGACACACGGTTCTCAAGGCGTGAAATATTCCTCGAAGCCGAGAAAAACGCAAAGGAACAGAAACTTGGACTCTGGAGCTGCTAGCCGGTTTTCTCCCTGAGCCTGTCTCTGAACTCCTCGGGATCAGAGCCTATCTCAAGAGCCTCGTTTGGAAGTACCACAAGTCTCCTCGTATCGCCGAGGTCAAGTATCATGTGCGGGCAGGTGATCCCTGGAGTACCCGGAGAGAACTCTATCCCCTCTATCGAGCTGTACATTATCCGGGTGTCCTTCCTGAAGCCTCTGAGCTTGTGATACAGTCTCGAGGTAAGTGTAGATAACGGAAGGCTCAGAGCCAGCACAAGCTGTAGGTAAGACGGCATCGAGATGAAAAGCACCAGGGCAGATACTGCTCCTGTCATCATCCCAGCACCGAAAAACACCGCACCGATCTTCCGGAGTCCATCGAACCCGTGAAAGGCATCCACAAGGTTCGAAAAGTAACCGGTGACAGACTCCCTCAGTACGATAGATTCCTCACCGAGAGCAGCTTCCCCTTTCTTTATGCTGAAACTCTCCATATCCAGTTTTTCGTTAACGAGCTTAAAAGAATTGACCGACTTCCTGAAATAAGAGCGGTCAGGTACGGACCCGGCCGTATCCCAAGTGATCGATATGTCAAGAATGCATTCAGACGGAAGAGGAAGCTCAGGAAGCAACAAACCTGTAACCAAAGAAAACCCTGACTGGGTAGACTACGACGAGGAAGAGATTGTAGACCTCGTTGTCAAGCTCAGAAGAGACGGCCTGGAGCCTTCAGAGATCGGCATGAAGCTCAGAGACCAGTACGGAATCCCATCAGTAAAGGCCGCCACGGAGAAAAGTATAACAGAGATTCTGGACGAGGAAGGCATGAGCCTTGAGATACCTGAGGACCTCAAGAACCTTGTCGAGAAATCGGAGTCCATAAGGGAACACATAGATGAAAACCCTGCCGACGAGGAGGCGAAGAGACGCCTCGAACTAACGAAGGACAAGATCAGAAAGGTTGCACAGCACCACAGAGATGAATCAAACATTCCGCAGGACTGGGAGTACGAGACACCGGAGTGAACCACGTATCGTAGAAGAGATAAGGGAGATATGCAGGCCGGCAGCCGAAAAAATAGCCCGACACGACGGAGAGATAAGGCTGATCGGGCAGTACGACGCAGACGGCATCTCCGCAACCGCCATCGCCCACAGAGCCCTTGAAAGACAGGGAAAGAACTTCAGCTACGAGATTCTGAAACAGCTGTACGAGGAAGACGTAGAGAGAATCGCAGAGGAAGACGAAGACCTACTCGTCTTCGTGGACATCGGCTCAGGCCAGTCAGATCTACTGAAGGAGCATATACTGCAGGAGACGGATAAACAGGTCATAGTATCAGACCACCACGACCCGGCTCTAGATGAAGAAGAGTCCGGTAACCTCGAGAACCTGATACATCTCAACCCACACCACCTCGGGTACGACGGCGGAGAGGCTATATCGGCCGCAGGCATGACGTATCTTCTGGCAGAAGAAATGGATGAAGAAAACAGGGATCTAGTGCATATGGCTCTTATCGGAGCAACAGGGGATGTACAGAAACAGGAAGGAGAGTTCCTCGGTTTAAACCAGGACCTCGAATCGTTAGCGGTAGAGTCCGGCGCCGTAGAAAGAAGGAAAGGCCTCGACCTCTACGGACGTACCACCAAGCCTCTACAGAAGTCCCTGATGTATAACACAGACCCTTACCTGAAGGATGTAAGCAACGACGAATCCGGTGCAATAGAACTTGTAAAATCCGCCGGCGTAGATATCAGGAAAGACGGAGAGTTCCGCACCCTCGCAGACCTCACCGAGGAAGAGGAACAGAAACTTATCAGAAACATGATCAAAAGAGGGTTCGACGTCGAAAGACTCCTGAACAGAATCTACACCCTGGAAAACGGCTACGAGATAGACGAATTCTCCACCATCATCAACGCATGTGGAAGACTGGGAAGCCCCAGAAAAGGCGTAAAGATCCTGCTGGAACAAGACCTTGAACTGGCGGAAAAGATCTCACGGAAGTACGGCCGCAGAATCTCTTCATCCCTCAGATACGTTGAAGACCACAAGGAAGACGAAGACGTCATATACGAGGAAGAAATAGGGGTTATCGACGGAAAATCCGAGGTAGACGAAGACTTCATAGGAACCGTCACAACGATAACCATGAGCAACGGATTCTTCGATGCCCCTGTAGTGATGGGTGTCGCAGACGCGGAGAAAGACAAGGTAAAGGTCTCCTCCCGTGCAGACAAAGAAGCCGTCGAAGACGGATTAAACCTCGGAGAGATCATAGATGAAATCTGCGGGGAACTGGACGGAGAAGGAGGAGGACACAACGTAGCCGCAGGCGCAAAGATACCACAGGTAAACAAAGAAGAGTTCATCCAGAAGCTTAACTCCATGGTATCGGAACAGACTGCCTGAAGAAGGAGACGGAAACACCTCCGGACAGAGTATATCGGTTTATAAAGATTCTACCTGATACTTGAGACATGGCTAAAGCGGTACTGCAGAAAAGCTGGTACAATATCCAGGCACCGGAAATATTTGACGAAGACGAAGTAGGAGAGACACCGGCAGACTCCGACACAGAAGTAATCGGAAGAACGGTAAAGGAATCACTCAACGACCTCATGGAGGCAACAGACAAGTACTACGCAGACGTCTCCCTGAAGGTTACAGATGTAGAGGGAAACAAAGCCTTCACAGAGATCGACGAAATGACGGTCTCATCCGAGTTCGTCTCCAGAATGATCAAGGAAGGAAGCGACAGGTTCGACTACGTACACGACCTCGAAACCAGAGATGGCAAAAACGTACGGGTAAAGTTCGTCGGCGCAACACTGAGAAGAACCTCCTCGGAGAAACTCACCGCCACCCGCAGAAAGATAGCGGAAACAATGGAGGAAAAGGCAGAAAACCAGAGCTACGAAGAGCTCATGGAAAACATCTTCACCGACAAGATCCAGGAACAGATAAGAGACGAGGTAGAAAAGATCTACCCGTTCCGACAGCTCGAGATCAGGAAGACCGAGCTACTGGAGTAAAAAAAGGCCTGGAGAGAAATCTCTCCAGAATTCTTACTATCCACATCTAAGATACGGGCGGAAGATACTCTACCTAAAAAACTTGCCTACCCGTAAAAACATATTGACGGGCCGGTAGCTCAGTCTGGCAGAGCGCTTGGCTCTTAACGGAAACCCAGAACCAAACTCCAGGGTTCTGGAGTTCAGGAAGATCCTCATGATCTTCGGAGAGAAACCAAGTGGTCGCGGGTTCAAATCCCGTCTGGCCCAAACTCACCTACAGAGTTTGATCATGTTAAACCGCCTCCGGCGGCTTTCGAGAAACTACACACCTTTATCCAGAAAGTTAATTAACCAGCGGAAGCGAAGCCGGAAACCTGATGTCAAAATCTTACACAGATTCTCTGAATTCTACCTAAACAGGCCAGCTTGTCCGATTTTTTAGAACTCGGCTGAAAAATCCGGAGTGAACGCCACAGGATAATGTCGTCGAAGTCTCTACGGGTATGCAGAACTTACAAGTATTTTACTTAACACATCAGGTAGAGTGGATGATCACTGAACTCGAGCAGGCTCCGGAAAGAGATTTTTTCACGGAAGTCACGGGCATGGAGTCCGAGCTGGAAGACATCATTGAATCCGATCCATACGGTAAGCAGAACGAGATCCGGACTCGACATGACGGCCCGGCGTTTGCAGACGAGGAATACGTTGTAAAAGCTTTTGCTGAGCTCACAACCGGAGTTTTAGAGAGCAAACATGAGCTTCTAGACGATGCAGGAGTTTCGTACCCTTCAGGAGTTTACTGGCAGGAAGAGATCAACGGAGAGAGTTATACAGTACTGGAACAGAGAAGGGCGGAAAGCGCCCTTGACTCAGGCTTCTGGGGACGGATAACCCAGGAGACTGAAAAACTTTACGATGCTGCGAAGTCCACAGCTTCAGAGAACATTGCACTTGACCTTAAGCCACAGAACTTCGGCTTTCTGGAAGACCAGATTGTCTATCTTGATACCGGGGATCCCGCATCAGTCAAAGAGTACTCATCTCCGAGGGACGCCAGAAGATGGATGGCGGAGAGTCTTCTGGCCGGCACAGAGGAGGCTCCTTTGAGAGTAAACTGTCAGCCCTTCAGGAGGATTGCAACCCGGCTGGATCCAGGAGTCGGGGATCATTACTCGGCACTGTAGTTTCTTGCCTTTTCTACCTTTGGCTTTGCATGCATGGTGCAGTAGGCATCGTTAGGGTTTTTCTCGAAGTAGTCCTGATGTTTCTCCTCCGCCCTGTAAAAGTGCTCAAGCTGCTCTACCTCGGTGACTACTTCTCCGTTGTAGCGGTCCATCTGTTCCTCGATAAACTCCTCGACTTTCTCCTTCTGTTCTTCGTCTCTGTAGAGGATGATTGATCGGTACTGGCTGCCGACGTCCGGACCTTCCCTATCTTCCGTCGTAGGATCATGTATCCGGAAGAAAAACTCAAGCAGTTCACGAGTCGAGATCACTTCTTCATCATAGGTTATCTTGACGACCTCGGCGTGTCCTGTCTTTTCACTACATACCTCCCTGTAAGGGGGGTTCTCCGTCTGTCCACCGGCATAGCCCGGTACCGCTTCCTCCACACCCTCGAGATTTTTGAAAG
>CAKZNU010000048.1 GCA_937132175.1 uncultured euryarchaeote | reverse complement strand
GCTGTTGCCGCGTCTGTGATACTGGATCAGATGGAAAATATCTACGGTCCTGAGCTTTTCCATATGGAGGGCGCCTAGCATCTGTTGCTGCAGGAGAAGGATATGAGACACTGATTGAGGGAACTGGCCTGGTCTGTAGATAGGGAGAAGGTCGAGACGCGCTATGGCTGTCACAGCAAGCATCCGGATGAGAACCAGCTTCCAAGAGGTGCTCAACAGAGACTTGAGTTCTTGGATAAGGCCAGAAACCTTTCAGAGATAATGGAAGAATCCTTTTGAAGTATAAACAACGATACCAAAACCCGTCAAACATCACTCCATACACATCTATTTATTGTTGTTGAAGAGTAACGATACATGGCTGGTTCCGGGTACTTCACACCTGACTCCGATGAGGGCTACGAGAAGCCGGGAGACGACAGAGATCTTCATGACGCTCCAGAGGACTACCAAGAGCCACAACCACTTTATATGAAGAGCTCTTACAGTCCCCATGCCTCCGTCGCCGGGTCTGTGATAATCGATGAGATGGACCGTGTTTCCGGACCCGAGATATTCCGTACTGGGGACGGGGTTGGCTCCGTATCAGTCTTCGAAGACCCAACTGCAGTTAGTGAGGTGGAAGACACCGAGATAGATCGAGATACAGTCCTTGATGCCTACGCTGCAAGGGTTGTGATCGGGGATACAGATCACAATCCAGGAAACTACGTTCTAGAAGGTAGATATGCTGATTCGTCTGACCCGGGCCCTGGTCTAGTACCCATTGACTTTGAGGATACTTGGAACCCTCAGATGTCGCTGAAAAGAGCCTCCTCCGAGCTCACGGATTTCAGTAAATCAATACCGGATTTGACCGGAGAACAGGAAGAGATAGAGGACGAGCTCAAGCGCAGAGCTGAAAGGCTTGCACAATCCGTAGATCTCGAGATGGTTGAGACCCGTCTCAGAACGCGTTATGGGTTGCATAGAGAAAAGTGTGAGTCCGAAGCACCTGACCTCCCGGATCATGCAGCCAAGAGAATACAGAGTGTGGAAAGATCAAGAAATCTCAAAGATCAGGCCCTCTGGAAGAACAGTCCCATTCTTTACTCAAAGCACGCCGCCGACCCGGAAGCCTCTGTGG
>CAKZNU010000047.1 GCA_937132175.1 uncultured euryarchaeote | reverse complement strand
CATAGATACTGAGGAGGTACGCTCCAGGCTTGAGGAGGTAATGGATCCTGAGCTGGCAGTAAACATTGTAGATCTTGGACTTATCAGGGAGATCGAGGCATCCGATGACGAAGTTTATGTTCTTATGACCCTTACTACTCCAGGGTGTCCGCTTCAGGGGGTCTTTGATGAGCTTGTCAAGAGGGAGGTTGGGAAGCTCGACGGGGTCTCGGAGCGGGACGTAGAGGTCGAGTTAACCTTTGAGCCGAGGTGGAGTCCGGACGAAATGAGTGATGATGCCAGAAACGAGATAGGTCATCTTCCGGGCGCACAGGGATTCTGAGGTGCAAGGATGGACAGGGATCTGGAATCTTACAGCCATGAGGGAAACCCTCTTTTACACTGGAGGGAACACGCCTCATTCCTGAGAACCACGGTCAACATCGTAGCACTTCAGGCGTCCAAGTATCTACCTCTGTCCGTCAAAAACCGGGTTCTGTCCGTCCTCGGAGCTGATATCGGTGAGAGCTGCGGTATAGCTCTAGGTGTACAGATCGATATCTTCTTCCCGGAGCTTATCGAGATAGAGGACTCCGCCACAATCGGATACGGTACAACTATACTGACACATGAAACTACCTCAGATGAGTTCAGGAAGGGCGAGGTCAGGATAGGCGAGGAAGCCCTCATAGGTGCAAACTCAACCGTTTTACCGGGTGTAGAGATAGGTAAAGGCGCAAAGGTGGCAGCTGGCTCAGTGGTAACCAAGGATGTAGAGCCCGGGGAGTTCGTCGCAGGTATACCGGCTCAACCGGTTGACTGAACTCTCACAAGATGGCTTTCACACTTACAGTCTGAGCAGCCAAAATCTTTCACCGGCTCAGCGTTTTCCAGAATCGTCTCCGCGAGCCTGCACTCCCATGAGGAATCTTCGGTCACCAGGGCCATGAACCCGATCGCTTCGGCTTCAGAAGAGAGGTAATCAATGTGCCAGTGAGGATTTTCAGTATGGGAGAAATGTCTTCCAAGTCTTGACTCCAGTGAAGTCATGGCAGAACCTACATAGGCATAAACCCCGGCGTCAAACCTGACCTCTCCGAGGGCTCCGACCTCTATACTTCTTTCATCGCCGAGGCGGAGAAAAACAATGTAGACACCTTTCATGATTGACCAGACTCTGGAAACACTGTTAAATCTTGTATCTTTCAACTTCGCTATGGACCTTGATATTGAATCCGTTAAGGCTCTTTCCTCCCGCACAAGACTTAGAATGCTGGGAGAGATGAAGGAAGGGAACTCAACTACTACAAACATCAGCGATACCATGGATCTTTCAAAATCCACCGTATCCGGACATCTGGACACTCTCGAAGACGCAGGTCTGGTGGAGAAGGATCAGAAAGAGGGACGCAGAAGAGTAACATACAGACTTACATCGAAGGCAAAGGCAATAGTTGAAGGCAGAAAACGAAAGGTAAGGTTCAGTCTTGTAGCCTCGCTTGCGATGGTCTCTGGAGGTCTCTATACATTAACCGAATCCCTGCCAGGTCAGTCCTCAAGCAGAGTATCTATTCAGACTGCCGAGGCATCGGCACCGTCCGGTAACCCTGTGATGACGAGTCTCGCAGTCGTACTGGTTATTGGCGCTCTTGGACTGGTGGCCTACGGACTCGGTCTTAGAGAGGCCCGAGCCCGGTGAAAAACCCGATAATGTCAGCCATCAGTTCGTTGAACCCAAAGCCTCCTTCTGGCTCCTCTGTAGGCTTCTCTTTGCTGGAGTTTTCCTCTCCGTCTCCGCTACCGATTTTTTCCCCTCCGAACTCGTGGGAGTAAACCGTTTCCTTCTCGTTCATGAACTCAACCTGATATCCGCCTGATGCCGAGAACGACCCTTGAACGTTCTTCATTCCGACGCATTGTTCACAGACTCCTTCCGGGCTGGATCTATCAAAACTTAACGTATAGAGGTCTCCGCTCTCCTCTACATTCAGCGAGAGCTGTGTGCACGGAGTATCGGTCTGTACCGTTCCGGAAAACTCAACAGTGTTCAGTTCATCTGATGCATCGGACGTCTCGAACTCCAGACCTCTAGAGGCGTTCGATGACATACAGGAGCCGTTTGTCACGGAGAGCTGTTTGCGGTACTCCGTTCCGTTTTCAGTTACTGAGGCTCCTGCGCTGGTAGATCCTCCGGTAGAGGAGGTTATTGCCACTCCGTTTTCCGGTGCTTCGGGTCCTCCAACTACAGCCGTTGCCATACCTACGAACACGATAAGCGATGCCAGTAATGTGGTTCTCTTCATGAGTCGGAATGGTCTTTACTTCCTTTAATAAATATAGCAAGCTGTTCGGTAACAGGCGAATACTTTGTCTATGGAAGAGCTTGGAGATCTCCAGGAAGGCGACAGGATTCTTTTTAACGACAGGAAGATGCCGCTTACCGTACAGGAGACAGAGAAAGACTCTGTACTTGTGGAAGGCCCGAACGGAGGCCGGGTGAGACTTTTCCGTGCTGAGGAAACGGATGACGTGCTTTACTGCCGACCGGGAAACAGGGACTACGCCAGCTACCTTGAAAACCTGAGGAAAACCGGCAGATGGAAGAAAAACTCCAGGAAAATCTGGACACATACAGGATCAGGTGCCGACCTAAAGCTTGTGAAAAACGAGGCAGGCTTCTGGACCGTGCAAACACAAGACTTTAATGAAAACCTGGATTTGCCAAAGTATGGGTTCTCAAGCAGAGAAGACGCAGAGGAAAAAATTCACGAGATCATGGAGAAGTATCCGGAGGGAGGCAAGTAAACTATCAGCACCTCCATCAATTTTATTTAGAAGCCAAAGACTTCTGCAGGCGGGTACTTAACATTTCTGAAGCCCCGAGGCATCGAAAACCTGTCTATGGCGACTTGAGAGGATAGAGGTAGGGGGTCGCCGGCGCTCGGATTTGAACCGAGGAGGCCGCGTATGGGCCAGCAGATCTCGAATCTGCCGCGTTCGACCAGACTCCGCCACGCCGGCACGTTTACCTTGAGTCGCGGAAATCCTATAAAACACGTCCGGGTTCTGCAGTTGTTATTTAACTCCCTGTGTATTACATGTGTATTATGAAAGCGATTGTTCTGGCAGGTGGACATGCAACCCGTCTGTGGCCGATTACCAGGAACAGGGCGAAACCTCTTCTACCGCTCGGTGAAAAACCTATAATCGAGTTCATAGTTGAGGAGATTGAGAACGAGGTCGATGAAGTTTTGATCTCCACGAACAAGAAGTACGCGGATGACTTCCGCAGCTATCTGGATGAGTACGGACATGACAATGCACGTGTAGTGGTTGAGAGCCAGGGCTCCGAGGAGGAAAAACCCGGCACCATAGGGGCGATAATCAACCTGCTGGACGAAGAGGATATAGAAGATGACCTGCTGGTGGTGGGCGGAGACAACTACCAGAGCTTTGATGGAGCCGATTTCCTGGAGTTTTGCCGCAGCAAGGACTCTCCGTGTAACGCAGTCTTCGACGTCAAGGAAAAAGAGGTTGCCAGCCAGCTCGGCGTGGTAGACGTGGATGGAGATCGGATTAGGGGCTTCGAGGAGAAGCCGGAGGAGCCGCCTTCGACCCTGGGATCGATCGCCTGGTACTTCTTCCCGCAGCAGGACCTCGAACTTTTCCAGAGATACGAAAACCATTTCCGGGATACAGATGTACCGGCGGAGAGGTACTTGGATGAGCCTGGAAGACTTATTGAGTGGGCTCACAGGGAGACGGATATGTATGCCTTCAGCTTTGAGGGAGAATGGTTCGACATAGGGACGCCTGAAGGCTATCTCAGGGCCAACGCCGTAGTCACCGATGGAAACAGGATAGACGGCGAGGTAAGAGACTCCGAGATCAGGAAAAACTGTGTGATACACCAAGATGCGGAGGTAAAGGACTCGGTTATCGAGGATACGGTGGTATTTCCGGAGGCCAGCGTAGAGGACTCTGAGCTACGTAACACGATTGTTGATCGTTCAGCAGAGGTCTCGGATACCGATCTAAACGATGGCCTGGTGGGAGAACACTCCCAGATCTAGAGTTTCCGGGAGCAACGTCTTCAGGCCTTTTTCCCCGTACTCTCTATGTTTTCTATCCTGTCCTCCAGCGGTGGATGAGTCGAGAAAAACCTCGTCAGGTTACTGCCGGAGAAAGGATTCTTTATGAAGAGGTTTGACCCAGCCTGTTGTACCCTCGAGGTTCGTCCTCTCATCCCTCTGGATGCCTGACTGTCAATCTTTCTCAGGGCAGATGAGAGCGCTGATCCGTTCCCTGAGATCTTTACCGCGTCCGAGTCAGCCCTGTACTCCATCGTACGGGATACAGCGGTCTTGATCAAGGTAGCTATCAGAGGCACTGTAATCATGAGTACCAGGCCCGAGATCATGTCGCCCTCTTCTTCCCTGCCTCCGAACATTGATCCCCAGAAAGCCATCTCTGCCAGCATACCGATAGCTCCTGCAAGGGTTGCAACGACGGAGTTGGTCAGTGTATCCCTGTTTTTGATATGTGCAAGCT
Organism: uncultured euryarchaeote; assembly: GCA_937132175.1. GTDB lineage: Archaea > Nanohalarchaeota > Nanosalinia > Nanosalinales > Nanosalinaceae > Nanosalina. Next base: position 681 of record CAKZNU010000047.1, on the reverse strand, counting down.
CGTGTGCAATCACGCCCTCTACTTCGTCGTGGTCCAGAGTATCCATCAGGGAGTTAGTGACACAGACCACGCCGTTTTCAGGGTTTCTGCCTGTGGCAAAGGCGTTGGGAACACCCATATCTGCGATATAGAGGTCCGGTTTCGGGATGCCTGCTTCTTCCGCAAGTTTCTCCACGGAGGAGTGAAGCTCCGGATAAGAATCTTCCTCAGCCTTCTCACCTCCATATATCTTCAGGACTATCTTATCAGAGAACCAGTAAGACCCGAGGTTCCTCACCGCGGCAAGACCCAGGCCTATCACCATGCCTCCGGTCCCGCCTATTATAGCTCCTGCTCCGATGAAAACACCTGTCATTACGCCCAGAAGCCCGAATACCTTCGCCGTCGAGACAAAACCATTTCCCTTTGCTACGTTCATGGTTAGACCTTGTCTGTAAAGATATTTTATACCGACGGTATTCCAAACTACTTCTCCAGAAGCCTATCTATGTCCCTGTCGAACCTCCAGTCTCTGCTCGTCGCCTTATCGATATCCAGCCATCTGGCCTCACCCTCCCAGGACCCCCGAGGCTTTCCATCTCCCGAAGCCTCCGCCCTGAACATTACCTCCAGCACCGAACCGAAAGATTTCTCCTGTATACGTTTACCTACCTTGATGTCTATACTGGTCTCTTCCATGGT
>CAKZNU010000046.1 GCA_937132175.1 uncultured euryarchaeote | reverse complement strand
ATACTATTATTATACTGTTATACTAATATAATACTGTTATATCTCAAAAACGTTGGGCTCGCAGAAAGTTCCACATGAAATCAGGGGGTGGGTGTTAAGCCGGACACGAAACAAGATATAAAGCCTTGGTTTCAACTGCATGAACATAGATGCAAACCTGTGTATTTACTCGTGAGGTGAAACAGTAATGGGTCAGGGAGACCTGAAGTCGATGTTCTCGAACTACCTTGAGCAGGACTCGGTATTCGACAACAAGGACGCCCTGAATACACAGTGGAAGCCGGACAATATTCTTCACAGGGATCAACAGATCGACGATCTTGCTTCCATACTTGCGCCTGCACTGAAGGGCAACGATCCGAGCAACGTCTTCCTTTATGGCTCGGTTGGAACCGGAAAGTCTCTTATAGTAAAACACGTCACAGAGGAGTTGAAGACGGTTGCAAAAAACGAGTCGAAGGATCTCAACGTACTCTACATTAACTGCAAGATGAAGAACGTGGCTGATACCGAGTACAGGATGCTGGGCAAGCTGGCGGAACAGATAGGTGAAGACGTTCCGTCTACCGGGCTGGCGACAGAGGAGATATACAACAGGTTTTTCGAGGCTCTCCAGGATATGAGCGGGGTTGTAATAATTGCCCTGGACGAGATCGATGCCCTGGTGAAGAAGGTGGGTGACGAGTTCCTCTATAACCTTACACGTATGAACGATGACCTGGACGACACCAAGGTCTCGATACTCGGGATCTCGAATGATCTGAACTTTACCGAGTATATGGATTCGCGGGTGAAGTCCTCGCTGTCCGAGGAAGAGATTATCTTTCCGCCGTACAACGCCATTGAGCTCCGGGAGATACTGAAGTCCCGGACGGAGGAAGCCTTTGTTGAGGACGCACTGGATGACGGTGTGATCTCGAAGTGCTCTGCTTTGGCAGCACATGAACACGGCGACGCACGCCGCGCCTTGGATCTTCTCCGTGTGGCAGGAGAGCTTGCGGAGAGAAGTGACGCAGAGCTTGTCGAGAACAGACATGTTGATATGGCTCAGGACAAGATTGAGCGTGACCGTGTTGTAGAAACCGTCAAGGAACAACCGAAACAGTCAAAGATTGTTCTTTATACCGTCTTGCAGGTGCTTGAGGAAGAAGACAGTGAGGAAGTCGCCACGGGTGATGTCTACACGAAGTACAAGGAGATATGTTCCGACCTCGATATATCGGAGCTCACACAGAGACGTGTATCAGGACTTATCTCGGAACTGGACATGCTTGGAGTTATAAACGCAAAGGTGATCTCGAAGGGAAGATACGGCCGGACACGGGAGATAAGTGTAGGTCTCTCAGACGAGATAAGGTCAAAGATAGAGAATCTGGTGGAAGAGAAGTTTTACATATAGACGGGCAATGGGGGTTGTCCGAGAACAGGGGGTAAAAACGTGAACAAAGAAGCAGTGAAACAGCTTACGGAACAGGGATGTATGGTCGGCAGAGATGCCGCAGAGATACTAGAAGAGGAAGATATACCACGTATAAACTCTCTGGAGGCGAAGCCGATGTACGTCTCCAGAGGCATGATCGAGAAGGTTAGACAGAAGGTTCCGGAACCCGCAGGAGAAAAGCCTCTACCTCCTTCCGGAGCCGTAGAACAGGAAACTTCGGAGCCTGAAGCCGGGACAAACCCGAGAGAGGAAACTCAGGACTACCCGGATGAATCCGAGGGTTCAGAAGCCTCCGGAGAAACTGGGACCCGAGATTCCGGAGTTGAAGACAACGGAACTCTGGATTCTGAATCAGAGGAATCTGATTCCTCCAACTTAGAAAGATCCGGTTCTCAAGAGGGCGGAAACACCGGTCCTGAGGAGGAGTACGAGTACAGCAGGAAGAGTTCTTACTTCGACAGGGAGAGTACGGTGGTTATCAGTGATGACGGCGAGCGTGGGGATCTCAACACGAAGGTGGAGGTTCTGGATGACTACGAGGTTACACGTGATGAGAAAGACGTTCCGGAGTTTCTGGGGTATTACAACGACCGTTACGAGAAGATGAGGAAGATGTTGATGAGGCGTTCAGAGCTCAAGTCTGCGACCTCCATCGAGCGTCTGGAGAGACGTGATGAAGGTGATCAGGCAGCAGCTATAGGCCTGGTAAAGGACAAGTACTCCACGAGCTCGGACAAGTTCATCGTCTCCCTTGAGGACAAGACCGGAAGCTTCAAGCTGCTTGTAGACGAAAGGGAGGGCAGACACCTGGTGCAGGACGAGATGATAGGTGTCACAGGCTCGATGGGTGGAGACATACTTTACGCAAACTCCGTTGTGAAGCCGGACCTTCCGATACCTGACGGGGTGAACACCACGAAGGAAGAGGTCAAGGCAGCATACATCTCCGACCTTCACATCGGCTCCGAGGATACCCTTCATGACAGACTGGATCGTTTCGCGGACTGGCTTGGAACCTCCGAGGCCTCGAAGATCGGGTACCTTGTGATGCCAGGAGACGTTATCGAGGGAGTCGGTGTCTACCCGGGCCAGAAGGATGAGCTCCAGGTAAACGATATCTACAAACAGTACGAGATGTTTGAGGACTGGATTGACAGAATTCCGGAAGACATCCAGATAATCTTCGGACCGGGAAACCATGACATCACGAGGCTGGCGGAGCCACAGCCTAAGATAAACGAAGACGTCTTCGACAGGATAGACGGCTACAGGAACGTCCATATCGTCAGGAACCCACAGACCGTGAGGCTTCACGGCATACGCAGCAAAGGCATCACGAACTTGATGTATCACGGCTACAGCTTCGATGACCATATAGACGAGATCAAGGAGCTCAGGGAAAACGCCTACGACGAGCCTTACCGGGTGATGGTGGATCTCTTGAAGAGGAGACATCTTGCTCCGACGTACGGATCAAACCTTCTTTCTCCGGAGCCGGAAGACCACCTCGTCATAGACAAGAAACCGGACGTCTTCGTTGCGGGACATCTTCACAGCCACAGCAACTACAGCTACAAAGGCGTAAACGTAATAGCTTCTTCGACGTTCCAGGCACAGACAGAGTTCCAGAAAAGGGTTGGACACGAACCGGATCCCGGGAAGGTTACGGTAGTGAACTATGAAAACAGGAACACGGAGGTGCATCAGTTCTGAGCCAGAAAGCAACAGTGCTTGACCTGGAAGGCACTTTGGGAGAGCATACACACGTATGGAGGGAGATCGAGGAAGCCTTCGGCGTTGACAGGGAAAGAGCAAGGGAAAGATTTCGAAACTACCAGAGAGGAGACCGGGGCTGGCAAGAGTTCAACCACAAGAGGATAAGAGACTGGAACAGGAACACACAGGACAGGAGCGCCCGGGATGTATACATGGAAGCCATAGAGAGACACCTCCAGGAACACGGTATTCGGCCACAGGCCAGGGATCTTGTCCGGGAGTTTCACAGCCAGGGTTTCGAGACCTTTCTGGCCTCACATGCACCTGACAGATACTCCCGCAGGGCTCTCGAGAAGACAGGTGTTCAGAACCATGTGGATACGGTAGAGATCAGCTTTACAGGAGAGGGCAAAAAGGTAGACGGCATCAACAGAAAGGAAAGTCATTGCAAGGCGGATTTTGTCCGTAGCCTTCAGGAAGACGGATACGAGGTATGGTTTCTTGGAAACGGCAGAAACGACGTCGAGGCAGCCGAGTCCGCGGACAGGTCTTTCATGGTGGAAAACGTCGAGGACCTGGACTACACCAAGCTTGGGTGTCACGTATTCACCGGCGACATAGAAGAGGTAGTGAAAAAGGCAGGAAAGAGCTTTGAGAGGGTAAAGAGATGAAGACAGAGGAATACTTCGAGATACTTGAGGAGAAAACTGATAAAGCATACGAGGTCGCCGAAGAGGCACGTGACCAGTCAAAGGATCCGGAACAGAGGGTAGACATTCCGGTTGCAAGAGACCTGCCCGAGAAGGCCTCCTCCCTGGTTATAGCGGCTAAGTTCCCGAACCTTGAGGATCAAGGCGTTCCGGAACGTATACGTGAACTTGAGAAAGAGTACGGGAAAAACGATGAGAGAGTCTCTTTCTCAATCGCCAGAGAGATTGCACAGGGAAAGTTCCACGAGTTCGAAGACCTAGAGAGGGCGTGTGAGGCCGGGATACGTGTCGGCGTATCGTACATGACAGGAGGTATCACAACCGCTCCTCTGGAAGGTATACGTGACGTAAAGATCAGGGAAAACGACGACGGCTCGGAGTACATCGCAGTCTATTACTCAGGTCCGATACGGTCAGCCGGAGGTACGGCATCAGCGATGTCTACACTTCTGGCGGACTACGTCAGGATCGGGGTCGACCTCGACAGGTTCAAGCCCTCTGACACCGTTGTAAAGAGGTACGCAGCCGAGGTAGATGACTACTACAATAGGGTCACCGCAAAACAGTACTACCCGGAACGTGAGGAAACCGAGCTCATCGCGAAAAACGTTCCCGTAGAGGTTACAGGCTCCCCGACGGAGTCTCTCGAGGTATCGAATTACAAGGATCTTGACAGGGTTGATACCAATAGGATACGGGGAGGTATGTGTCTTGTCTACCTGGACGGTCTGCCTCTGAAGGCTCCGAAGATCAAGAAACGCATCAAGTCCTGGGGCAAGGAGTTCGGCCTGGAACACTGGGAATGGGTCGAGGAGTTCCTGGAGCTACAGAAAGAGATCCACTCCGACGGGAACGAAGACTCCGAGGAAGACGAAGGCTCGTCCCAGTACACCCCGAGCGATAAGTACCTTGGCTCACTTACCGCCGGGCGGCCGATCTTCGGACATCCCGGCAGAAAAGGAGGTCTCAGGCTGCGGTACGGCTCCTCACGTACAAACGGGCTCGCAGCGGTATCATTCCATCCGGCGACGATGGAGATTACGGAGAGGTTTATCGCGACCGGCACACAGCTCAAGACCGAGTACCCGATGAAGGGAACCGTAGGTACGCCATGTGACAGTATCCATCCGCCGGTAGTCCGTCTCGAGGACGACACCGTCAAACGGGTCGAGACACGGCAGGAGGCCAGAAACCTCGAGGACAAAATAGACGAGATACTTTTCCTGGGGGACATGCTGGTGCCGTACGGAGAGTTCGTGGAAAACGGCAAGAAGCTGCTTCCATCCCCGTACGTACATGAGTGGTGGTGGAAGGAGGTAGAGGAGGCTATGAACGAGAAAGAGATCAGGCTGGGCAAAGACTTCTCAGAGACCGTTCCGAGACCTGAGGAGGCTTTCAAGATCTCAAGGCGTCTGGACGTACCTCTTCATCCACGCTGGACACACCACTGGAGTGAGACCACGCCGGAAAGATTCAAGGCTCTCTACAGGGAGATCCGGACCGGCGAGATAGAGGATTCGGAGGCAAAGGAAGCCCTTGAAGACGTACTTGCAGCCTTTCAGGTCTCTGCCGGAGAAGCCCTGGTGCAGGAAGACGAAAGAAAGGTTCTGGAAAAGTTACTGAAGCCGGAGGAGGACAACTCCGATAAGCTGGAGTACGTCGAGGATTCAGGTGATATACCTGGTTTTATACGGAGGGTTTCCGGCATAGAGCTCCGGGAGCAGGCACCGCATTATGTCGGTGCAAGGATGGGCCGGCCGGAGAAGGCTCAGAAACGTACACTGAACGGTGACCCACAGCTTCTCTTTCCGTGTGGAAAGGAGGAAGGCGGCAGGATGAGAAACCTCTCCGCTTCTTACACAAACACGATGCACGGCGAGGAAGGCATAGTCGACGAACAGATAATACATAACCTGTGTCCTGACTGTGGCGAAGTCACTCATTACGCATTCTGCCGTGACTGTGGGGTTCCGGCAGAGCCGGCATGGTTCTGCAGTGACTGCGGCCGACGCCACACAGAAGAGGTGGAAAAATGCGAGAAATGTGGCAACGAAAGAATTCAGAGGTTCAGAAATACGGACATAGACGTCAAGGAGATGATGGATGCCGCGATGGAAAACGTTGGCATGGAGGAGCCCCCGGAGCTTCTCAAGTCCTTCCGTGGCATGACCTCAGAGCACAAACACGTCGAGCCTATAGAGAAAGGACTCCTGAGGCAGAAGTACGACCTCTACGTCAACAAGGACGCAACGGTACGGTACGACGCCACGGACATCCCGATGACACATTTCAAGCCACGTGAGATAGACGTCTCAGTCGAGAAGCTTAAGGAGATCGGCTACACACACGACGTAGACGGCAGAGAGCTCGAAAGCGACGACCAGATAATAGACTTAAAGCCCCAAGACATCGTCATACCGGACTCGGATAACACTCTCTCCGCAGCGGACTACATGATGCGGGTAGCGAACTACGTGGATAACCTCCTCGAGGATCTCTACGGCCTCGAAAGCTTCTACGACGTCGAGGAAAAACAGGACCTTGTCGGAGAGCTTGTAGTGGGGCTTGCACCACATACCTCCGGTGGAACAGTCGGACGCATAATAGGCTTTACAGACGCCAAAGGCATCTATGCGCACCCTTACTGGCATGCAGCGAAAAGAAGGAACTGTGACGGCGACGAGGACGCCATAATGCTTATGATGGACGGTCTGCTTAACTTTTCACGCCAGTTCCTGCCTGACATGGTCGGAGCCCGTACCATGGACGCCCCGCTCATCCTGTCGACGAAGCTAAACGCCGACGAGGTAGACGATGAGGCATGGGCGATGGAGACGGTAGATGAGTACCCTCTGGAGTTCTACAGGGAGACACAGGAGTACAAAGAGCCCTGGAACCTGGAGGCAGAGGTGGAGATCGGAGAAGACATCGTACACTCCGAGGAGCCTTTCCGACACGGCTACACGCATGAGACCACGGATATAGAGAATGCGCCAAACCAGTCGGAGTACGTCACCCTGGATGAGATGAGTGAGAAGACGTCCGCACAGCTCGGACTGGGAGAAAAAACCAAGGCTGTAAACGAGGATGCGGTCGCAGAGTTACTTCTGGACAAACACTTCATACCCGATATCAAGGGAAACCTGAGAAGCTTCTCCTCACAGAAGATGAGATGTGTAGACTGCAACGAGAAGTTCCGCCGCGTACCGATGACAAACCAGACTATAGCTGCCTCCGGCAAAGAAACCGCACAGTGCCCGGAATGCGGAGGCAAGGTACTCCTGACCATATCCGAAGGCACCATCAAGAAGTATATGCAGCCGTCAAAAGACATCATAGACAGCTACGAAATCTCGCCTTACAAACGCCAGGAGATTATGATCCTGAACAAGACGATACAGTCACTTTTTGGTAAGTCTAACCGTCAGTCAGGCCTGAAACAGTTTACATAAACGCTAGATTTATATTCAAGGCTATTCAGTTCAAGTTGTAATGGTTTGCGAGAGGCTAGGGGCGAAATCTGTGGAAAAGATTCTTCTGACGGCAGCAGTACTCACAGTATTCACAGGGTATGCCTCCGCATTCGCCGGGGGCTCAGGAACACAGGCAGATCCCTACGAAATAGCTAACTGCGTACAGCTTCAGGAGATCCAAAACGGTACCACAGGAAGCCTGAGCGACCACTACAAACTTGTCTCCGACATAGACTGTTCGGCAACGGAGAACTGGAACAACGGCAACGGCTTTAAGCCGATAGGCACCGACAGCACTCCATTCACGGGATCGGTAGATGGTAAGGGCAATCGCATCCAAAATTTCTATATCAACAGACAGAATCTGGATTATGTTGGATTATTCGGTTTTTTAGATTCGGCAACAGGCCTGAAAAACTTTACAGTCCTAAAGTCCGATGTTACAGGAAACAGAGTTGCTGGTGGGGTAATTGGTTATAAATCCAGTGGAAAAGCATCGAACTTAATATTTAAGGGCAACGTGACCGGTTCTAACCAAGTTGGTGGAGTGGTAGGTTCTAACTTTGGAGGCAACATAACAGATAGCAAAGCCTCTGTAAACGTGTCCGGAGACAGCTTTGTTGGAGGTCTCGTAGGCAGGAATATAGCTAACATTATCAGCAGCAAGGCTACAGGATCAATAAACGGTGTAGATGATAAGGTAGGAGGATTGACCGGATACAGTCTGGGAGAGATACGAAATAGCACCTCAAAAGCGACGGTTTCAGCGACTAGAAGAGTTGGGGGTCTGGTCGGAAAGCTTGACGGCGGCACAGTCTACAGGAGTCATACAGAATCTGAAGTGTCTGCGGATAGTGGCCGTGCAGGAGTCCTAGTTGGTGAAAACTCAGGTGGTACTATAGATCTGTCTTATTCGAAAGGATCTGTATCTGCCAATGACTATACAGGAGGACTAGTAGGGGATAATAAAGGCCCGATTTCTAACAGCTATGCAAGAGCATCTGTATCCGGACGTGACTTTGTTGGAGGACTAGTCGGACGTAACAAGCAATCCTCGGTAACATCAGCATATACTGTACCAGCTGTCACAGGATCTACTGATGTGGCTGCTGTCATTGGCAGGAATGAAGGAGGCACAGCTACAGATATATATTGGGACACGGAATCATCAACAGCATCTGCAGGTATAGGATCGGATGACAACGGACAGACGGTTACACCGCTGACAACTTCTGAGATGCAGGGATTGAGTGCTTCCGAAAACATGGATTTTAACTGGGCTAATGACTGGCGAATCCAAGAGAACGACTACCCGGTTCCGGTCCAGATCAACGGTTTCTCCGGGGGCTCAGGAACACAGACAGATCCGTACCGGATCGAGACCTGTGAACAGCTTCAGGACATGAACCAGGATCTGGATGCCTACTACGAGCTTGTATCCGACATCGAGTGCAGAGGAACACAGAACTGGAACAACGGCAAAGGTTTCAACCCTATAGGTGATTCTACTGATACGTTCACCGGTAGCTTCAGTGGAAATAACCAGAGCGTATACCAGCTAACGATAAGTCGTGGTGGGTCAGATTACATCGCTCCTTTTGGGTTTCTGGGTTCTGCTGGCGAAGTGCGTGAGGTCGAATTCGAAAAATTAAACGTCACCGGCAATAGATACGTCTCAGGTGCCGTAGCCTTTAACGAGGGCGATATAGCCTTTGTCTCTACCGGTGGCGAAGTCTCAGGATCCGGAAACCGAATTGGAGGCATAGCAGGCGAGAACAATGGAGCATCTGTAACCTCAAGTCTGTCCTCTGCTGATATCTCTGGCAACAACCGGGTGGGCGGTATTACAGGTAATATCAGAATCGGGGGAACTGTCTCAGAGAGCTTTGCATCCGGTACCGTGTCCGGCTCGAGGTTTGTTGGTGGTGTCTCAGGCGTCATATCGGGTTCCGGTTCCACGGTCTCAGACAGCTACAGCTTAGCCGATGTAACAGGAAATGAGGATGTAGGGGCTATCGCTGGCTACAATGCTGTAGACCTTCTGACCAGCTTCGGAGCAGGTAAGGTCTCCGGCACCACCAATGTCGGTGGAGCTGTCGGAACCGATTCAGGTGGCACCGTTACCGAAACATACTGGGATACCGTCTCCACAGGACAGTCCAGCAGCGACGGAGGCTCACCACTGACGACCTCCGAGACGCAGGGTTCCTCCGCTGAAACCAATATGAACCTGGACTTCCAGAGTACCTGGGAGACGGTAACAGGTTCCGGAAGTCTATCAAGTCCTGGGTACCCGATTCTGAGGGATCTGAACCGTTCCCGCCAGATCAAGGCCCAGGGCATCGTAAGGTTCGAAGGCGGCTCCGGAACCCCTGAAGATCCCTACGAAATTGCTACTTGTCAACAGCTTCAGGATATGAACCAGGACCTGACCGCAAGCTATGAACTGGTCTCGGACATAGACTGCAGCAAAACAACTGAATTAAATGGCGGTAAAGGTTTCAAGCCGGTAGGTACAAGTTCTACAAGCAAGTTTTCTGGTTCTTTCGACGGCAAGAGCAATTCCATTAAGAATATTTACATAGAAAGACCATCCGAGACTCGAAACGGACTCTTTGGCACTACTACCGAGAGTGTTGAAGTCAGTAACTTGACGATTGTAAATGGAAATATTACGGGAGGTCTGTATACAGGAGGTCTTGTCGGAGTTATGAGAGGAGAGGTAAAGCAATCAACCTACACAGGGAGGATAGACAGTAACACCAACAACATAGGCGGATTAGTTGGTCTACTGATTGGAAATGTCTCGGAATCCTTCTCAGATGCATACGTCACAGGAGACGGTCCGGTTGCGAGCTTGGTGGGAAAGAATATCGGAAATATAAATGAGAGTTTCTCTGCAGGTGCGGTCGTAGCTGGTGACAAGGCAGGAGGTATCGTCGGCAGGAACGACGGCGAGGTTTCAGATGTCTACTCTACAGCAACTATCGTAGATGATGGATCAGGAAGAGGGAGACTGGGGGCGATAGCAGGTAACGTCAAGAGTGGTTTTATTTCGGAGGCATACTGGAATTCGGACACGGCGGGAGTAAACACAGGAATTGATCAGAAAGACGGTTCGGGATCCACCGCGACAGAGCTTTCACCTTCGAACATACAGGGAAGCTCCGCACAGACAAACATGGACTTAGACTTTTCGGAAACATGGCAAACGACCTATGCCCATCCAAAACTTTCCTGGCAGAAGTCGGGATCAGGCACCCAGGATGATCCCTACCAGATCTATACATGCAGGGATCTGCAGGCGGTCAAAAACGACAAGGATGCGTACTACGAACTTGCCGTAGACGTGGACTGTTCTGCCACGACAGAGTGGAACGGCGGTAACGGTTTTGATCCTGTAGGATCTGGCTTTAGTAACCGCTTCAACGGATCTCTGTCCGGCAGGGATCGAGAAATCAGTGATCTCTTCATCGAGAGAGCTAACCGAAAAAATGTTGGCCTGTTTGGTCATATGAGCGGGAATGTTTCAAGCGTTAGGCTGGAGAGAGCCGATATAATCGGAGATCTGCAGGTAGGGGGAATAGCAGGATTCATCAGAGGGAAAATAAAAAAATCTTTCGTGGGAGGAAAGATTGTCGGGTTCAGAAATAACGTAGGGGCTATAGCAGGGCGGGCAAACAGGGGGGAAGTAAAGCTGAGCTACAGCTCTGCAGAAGTAAGTAGTCCTGATACATCAGTTGGAGGGCTTGTTGGAAGAGTTGACTCAAGTGCCGTTGTAAACAAATCCTACTTTATAGGAAATGTTTCTGGTTCCGATAGTGTTGGAGGAATAGCCGGCAACAGTTTTGGAGCGATCAATAACGTTTACTCTTCGGGGACTGTATCGGCGGATTCCTCTGCATTTTCGGTTGGAGCTGTCGCAGGAGGTGCTGAAAGCGGATCTGACGCGTACTGGGATGAAGTTGCTTCAGGCCAACAATCAGGGAAAGGAGGGGATGGATCCTTGACCACGAAGTCGCTCACCACCTCTGAGATGCAGGGCTCCTCTGCGGAAACAAACATGCCAGGTCTGGACTTCCAGGATGTCTGGTTTACCACGGACGGCTATCCGGAGCTACAGACCTTCCAGAAGTCTCAGGATGGCGGAGGCGGCGATGAGCCCCCGTCCGATCCGGGAATCCCTATCTGTGACTCACGTGGACCGGTCTTTAACACGTGTATCTCCAGCACCAGTCATGACGTCACTGGCTCAAGCCTCAGTATTTCGGCTCCCCTGCGTGTAGGTTCGTTCTCCAGTCTGGTTTCTCAGGGCGAAAGAGCTGATATTCAGGCTTCCGGCCGTGTCAACATCTCCGGGACTGTAGAGGGCGACGTCAATATATCAGGAGATGACACGGTTATACGTTCCGGAGCAACCTTGAGCCCGGGCGAGGGCACGGTTAGAGTAAGATAGGTCTCTTCAAGACACCACGAATTTATTTGTTTACATCATGTAGTTAATATGGTTAATGACACAAGTCAGGTAGCCGATGTCTATGGTCTGGAGGATTCTCTTGGCGAGGAGGAGGCAGACCTTGTTGCTGCGGGTGCGCAGGCACGCATGGTTGATTTTCTTGAAGACGAGTGCGGGTTTGATGTCTGGGAAAGCCCTGATGACAGCCCTAGCTCTTGGTCTGGACAGCATCCTAGCCAGATCAATCAGGGTTCAAATACCTACTCTCTGGGCGTTGATCAAGGCACTATTGAGACAGATGGCTTTGATTACACAGGGGAAGTTTACTTAAGTTATAAGCCTACCAGCGATGGCGTTAAGGTTACTGGACACTCCAGGATGACCAACATCCCGACAGGCGACAGCCGTGCAAGAAGCTTTCACGAGGAGATCTACCAGGAAGCCATAGATGCTGTTTCTGATGCTGCGGAGGCCTGTGGTTTTGAAGGCAGCTTCTCGTAGCTTCCTGTGGTTATTTAGATGTTGAACCACACAAAGCAAATATGAGAGAACAGGTTGAACTTAGAGAGGTTATGACTGAGGGAGTTATAGCGGTTGAAAAAGACGAGACTGTTGTTTCTGCCTCTACGCTTCTGGAAGAGGAAGGTATCCGGGGCCTCGTGGTTGTAGATGACGGGGACGCAGTAGGCGTTACTGTCTGCCGTGATATCGTCTACCAGGTCGTCTCGGAGGGAAAAGATCCTAGAGAGGTAACGGTCGAAGACATCATGTCGACGGATCTTATTGTTGCGGAGGAGGATGAGCTTCTGGACGACGTGGCGATGGCGATGAACCAGAACGATGTCTCGCGTGTGCCTGTGGTGCGTGGAGACATGCTGGTAGGTATCGTTACCCAGTCCGATATCCTGAAGGCGTGGCCTGGCTTTGCAGAGATCATGTCCGAAGATATCGAGATGGAGGCAGAGGCCTCTCCACGTCAGAGATCGATGTCAGGCGTCTGTGAGGAGTGTGATAACTACTCGGAGAGCCTGATAGAGGTAGACGGCAGGACATTATGTCAGGAGTGTAGGTCCTGAGCCCAACGCTTTTTACCTTCCTTCTTTAATTAATTCCTATGGAGATCACTGAGGAAGTTGGCCGCCGGAGAGCAGAAATACGCCTGGAGGATCCGGAAAGGGCTTACTCGGAGATGAAGGATCTCTTGGAGACCCGGATCTCCTGTGATGAGGTGCATGAGGAAAAGTACTTCAACGATATCGAGACCGGCAGGGTGAGAACAGAGCTGGTTCAGATAGAGGGCTTCGAGAAGTATACATTCGAGGAACTAAGGATCTTCATGAATCTGGATAAGTCCGATGCTGTAGCAGAGATACAGATCAAGGGCAAGCTGAAGACGGAGTATCCACAGGATAAGGATTATCAGACCACGATATGGTACTATGCCTACCGCGCACTCTTCGATAAGTTTCTCTACGGACAGAACCGTAAAGGCTTTGAGGACGCGGTAGAGGAGAAGATGGACAAGATCATGGAGCTGATACGGGATAACCTGGAGGCGAGTTACCGTGGTTAAGTTCGAGGAAGATCTCCAGCCGAAGTCCGATCACCTCTTTGTAAAGGAGGATCCTGCCAGAATCTACAGGGGCTTCCGTGACCTGCTTGAGACCGAACTGGATGTGGACAGGGTTGAACGTGGAAAGATGGAGTTCAATGTCTCGAAGCCCAAGGACAGGCTGCGTCTGCATGCCTTCAAGGAGAAGTCTCCGCACACGGTTATTCACTGGAGGTTTTCCTGGAAGGCGAAATCTCCCCGTGGAATATACAAGCTGGACAGGGACGAGGATATTCTGAAGGCGAGAATGAAGACCTCCGGACAGGTTGTCACGGTGTATCCTGGAGCAAATCCTATTGCCACCGTACCCAAATCCATACAGGCATACCCCCAGAACAGGATGGACAACTCCGGGCTTCAGTCCGAGGAAAAATCCCGGTTTGAAAGGTCGAAGCTCTACGAGATACTGGTAGGGATCTGGTACAACAAGTTTTACTCACGTGAGATCGAGCGCTACGTCGAGGAAGGCCAGGAGTCTATAATACATGTAAACAACATGATACGTGAAAAGTTCGGCGTGGAACCCGGCATCGCCAAAACCGGTGCCTCCGAGTACACGCCTCCCTGGAGGTGAAAGAGGTGTTCGAGAAACCGGGTGACTCCTTCGATCTGGATTCCTTGAAGTCGTTTCTAAGGGATCTCAGGCTTCCCCGCAGCATCCGGGGCTGGATACATACACCTTTCACCTACGAGGGAGACTGGGAGAAAAAAGCCTTTGGAGAAAGAGACGATATCTGGCACGATGAAGAGATCTTCTCCGGCGAGGAAATCCTTATAGAATCGATAACGGAGTGGTACAGCTCTCCAAACGTCGTAACTATATACACGGATCACAAGTATCTGCTCAACCAGAACCTGGGTATGGGGAAGCCACATGAACAGTTTTACTATCAGAACGTCGATGACGGGGACTTTGAGTCGGAGATGCATGTAGATGAAGGTTTGCCGAGCGGCAACGGAAAGCTAAAGCTCAAGACAACTCTATCAACTAAGAGTCCTCCCTCCGGAGAGAACAACTTTGCGATGATGGATTACTCCTCGGAGCTCTACGTAAGTTACAGTATGCCTGAAGGAGTGAAGTTTCTGCCTCGTTTCATAGCTTATCCACTGAACTCTATGTTCAGATACTACTACGTCAACTACATAGGTGAGGAACAGGTCAACTATGACATCGAGTACGCCCGTGAAAGGTTCAACGAGTACTTCCAGTACATAAGGAAGTATCACGGCGAGGAGCCTGCACAGAGCCGTTCAAGACAGAGTGACTTCGTTCCGGCACATCAGGAGACTTTCTTCGACTGACGACACCGCTAGATCAATGATTAAAAGACTCGGCACCTATTGCAGTTTAGAGGCTGTCCCAGGTCAGCAGACATGACAATGGGCCCTGAGAGGGTAGCCCTGATGATTGCTCTGTGTTACAGGACAGCCAGATCCCAAAGTTTTTCGGCAGGAAGCATGACAGAGATATACTTCAGAGTGAGACCAGATTCGGAGGAGTTCCGGATCACCGAGAGTCGGATCATAGAGGTGGAACTGGCCGAGAAGGCGGAAAACGGCAGAGCCAACGCAGAGCTCCTGAGAGAGACGAGACAGGTGACAGGGGAGAAACCCGGTATAGTTTCGGGTCATTCATCGAGGCGTAAAAAGCCTAGTCTTCGATCAATGCGATGAAAAAATCAGAAGTAAAGTATCGAGTTATACAAACAGGTAAGTACACAGCTATGGGAAAGGTTTCACAGAAATCGGCTAACTACAGAATTGTAGCCGAGGTCAAGGTAAACGGCATTATTGAGAAGTCGGACGTAGTCGGAGCTATATTCGGCCAGACTGAGGGCCTTCTAGGCGAGGATCTGGATCTCAGGGAGCTCAGAAACCGTGGGAAGGTTGGACGCATGGAGGTGGATCTGGAAAACGACTCAAGCCCTACAGAAGGAAGTATAGAGATTGCGACATCTATGGACGCCACAGATACGTCTATACTTGCGGCCTCCCTGGAAACTATTGAGAAGATCGGACCGGCGAAGGCAGATATCAGGATAGAGGATGTCCTCGATGTGAGGTCATCTAAGAGAGACTACATACTGAAGAGATCCAAACAGATACTTGAAGACATAAGGGAGGAGGAGCCTGGCCGTGAGAAACTCAGGGAGGAGGTCGAACAGGAGGTAAGGGAGTCCGAGATATCGGAGTTCCGCGGCTTCCCTGCCGGCCCGGAGGTAAGGTTTTCCGATAGTCTGGTGCTGGTTGAGGGAGAAGCTGATGTCAAGAACCTCCTCAGGAAGGGAGTGAAAAACGCACTGGCGCTGGGAGGTACCTCGGTACCGGAACGTGTAACGGAGATCTCGGGGGATAGAACCGTTACAGCTTTCCTTGACGGTGACAGAGGAGGAGACCTGATCCTGGAGGAGCTGGAAAACTCCCTGGACCTTGACTATGTTGTGAGAGCTCCTGAAGGTATGGAGGTCGAGGAGCTTCCGGAGAGAAAGGTTCATGAGCTTCTGAGAGACAGAGAAGACGAGAGATACGCCGAAGAACCCGAGGAATCAGCAGATGATATACCGGAAGGGAAAAAGGACAGGTTTCTGGAGGAACTGAATGATCTGATTGGCACCAGAGCGATCTCGGTACTGAAAGACGGTGAGACAGTTGAGAGGAAGCCGAAGAACTCGTCTCTGGACTCGGATACAGGAGACGCCGTTGTAGCTGATGGAGAGGTTGATGAAAGAATAGTTAACGAGGCAGAGAAGATGGGTGCAGAGTTCGTTCTTGGCCGCAGCAGGTCACCGACGGTAAACTCCGGTGAGCTCAGGATCCTGACGGAAGCCGAGCTTGACTCCTAGTTTTCCTCGTAAACCTTCTTTGAAATCTCGACAACGGCGGAGGAAAGGTCCTTAACATCCTGCTGGAGAGACTCAAGCTGTTGTTCTCTTGCCTTTCCGTGTACATCGTTTTCTCGCCTGCCGATCTTTTTCTTGACGGCTTTCAGGTCCTTCTCCATATCGTTCATCCTGTTTTTCATCTCGATTTCCTCCCCACGGAGATCAGTCTCCAGCTTCTCAACCCTCTGTTCCAGGTCACCTGATCCTTCCTGTGATATATCTTCTACACGTTCTTCGAGCTCCTCGAGCCTTTTCTTGACGTTTTCCTCTGTTTCTCCTCCGGAACCAGTCTCTATGGCTTCTAGGTCCCCTGTTACCAGCATGCTGTCTTCGTCTCTCGACTCTGGCTCTCCCAGGAGATCCCACTCCGGCTTCATGGACTCGAGGGTCTCTATCCTTTCCTCCATGCTCTCCATCTTCTGGCGATCCTCTTGATCCCCGGAGACGTTCTCCAGGCTTTCTTCCAGGGATTCAAGTCGGCTTTCCAGCTGATTGAGTCTCTCTTCATCTATATTCTGTTTCTGGCTGGCTTCGTCACTGCCTTCTACGTCTTCCGTCGACTTGCCTGCGATTTCCTCTATCTTCTGCCACTTGTCTTCATCTCTTTCCATATCCGCTCTCTGTGGCTCCGGCTCTAGTTCTTCAGACTCTGCTTCATCTCTGCTTTCTCCTATATCTTCAGCCTCCGGAGGCGATATATCACCAAGATCTTTTCCTGCATTCGTATCTTCCAGAGGATCCTCATTCTGTATTCCGAGGCTTTCGGCCTCGTTATCTCTCTGTTTTCTTCTGTCCTGTCTTGTCGAGGCCTGTTTTTTCTCCAGGCTCTGTACTGACTCCTCGCGTCTCTCGGGCTTCAGGGTTCCTGTGACTCCTTCCTGTATCTCTTTCATCTCCTCCCTGGCCTCCTTTACCTTATCATGAAATCCATTTCCTCCTTTCTCCGGTTCCGCAGGAGGCTCTGGATCCAGCCCCTTCCGGCCGCTTTCGTCGTCTTCAAAGCCTCCGAATCCGTCATTCTCGAAGCCTTTTTTCTCCTTGTCGGAGTCGTCCCCGATGAATGGAATTATTCCCATTTTTGCTGTACCCTATATATGCAATGTTTGAAGCTGAATAAAAAACCGTGGACGAACCAACAAAAGTAGCTCCCACTAATTTAGAGTTATGTCGGTCCCCGAGTTTTTACTCCGGTATATAATAGGTCCTGTCCTGGCTGATGCCAGAAACGTCCAGCAAACCGAGGTCATGGGTGTTACTGCGGTACCTGGCTACAACCCGTACAATACGGTTTTCTACGTACTGTTGACCGGGGTACTTCTTTACAGCGTTTACAGGTATCTCGACCTGCGTGACCTGGGTCTGGGCGCAGAGACCGCCGTATACTCGAGTCCCTTCCTGCTTCTTGGAGGGGTACTCAGGTTTATTGAGGACGCTGGTGCAGTTTCTCCAGGTCTGTCCGTCTTTCTGGTGACTCCTGTTATCTATCTGTTGATTGCTGGCTTATTCATAGCTTCTCTGAGGCTTTCACCTTTGGTAGCCGAGAGATTTTCCCTGAGCCAGAACCGGGCACTCTCAGTACTTGGTACAGTTTTCCTTGTGCCGGCTCTGGCTATATCCGTACCGGTACTCCTAGAGGGCTTCAATCCTCTGTTCCTGCTGGTTCCTACTGCCGTAGCAAGTGGTCTATGGCTTCTCTATTACTTTGTCTCGAGGGACTCGGAGATCGACAGGAAGCCGTTCCACCTTGTAGTCTTCTCCCAGCTTTTCGGCGGTGTTGCCTCTGCCTTCGCGGTGTCTCAGGGGTACTCACAGAAACAGATTCTTGCCTCGGTATCGACCGATGTATTCGGACCTCCCGGAATAGTTATAATTAAGTCTATTATCGCTGTCGCAGGTGTATACGTCCTGTGGGATGCAGAGGATGACCTGGTTGAGGGAGTATCTGTATTTGTCCTGACAGCAGTAGGTCTCGCTACAGGCCTGCGTGTGGCTCTACGTGCCTCCGCAGGTATCTAGTCCTTGACCTCTGCTACGTCTCCCAGCGTCGCGCTTCTGCTGTCTGAGGTTGAATCATCCACGTTTGATACCTCAGGATTCACGTAGAGGTCTACCCCGAACTTCCTGGAGAGCTTTGAAGCCAGTGACTTCTCCGGCTTCAGGTCCTGGTTCTCCACCTTTCTGATCACCGATTCCTTTTCGTTGAGGTCGTCTGATACCTCTGCAAGAGACAGTTTCTCCTCCTCCCTTGCGTCCCGGACTCTGTCGCCGTAGTCCGGTGCGAGTGTATCCGTGTCTCTGCCGCGCGTACGGCTTTTGCTCTCCGTCTTCTTTTTTCTGGGCTTGCTGGTTCCTGTGTTTACCTCTTCACCCATCTGGGCGCATGAGTCACAGGTCTTAACCTCTGCTCCCTCGATTTTTACCTTTGTAAGAGAAGTGGTTTCGTTTCCGCATAGTTCACAAGATGGCATGCTGTTCACAGAATCTGTGTTGTTCTTGTTAAGTCCGTCAAGTGCTTTTCGACTTATAGTTTATCTGGGTACATGAACTTAAAAATATGTTCGAGATATCTATCTGCTGGAGTGGTTATCGGAGACGTTCAAAACGCCTCTGTGACCGATTTAGACGGGCAAAATGCCCCCAAGTATAAAAAGGAACCAACGTAATTTATTATCCAGAGGGACAATGGTAGATTTACTTAAGAAGTCCGGTGTCCGTGAGGCAGCTGACGGCGTAAACGTCGGCTCCGATTTCTACGAGGCTCTTGACGAGAGAGTACATCATCTTGTCGAGAGAGCAGTAGAGAGAGCTCAGGACAACGGAAGGAAGACAGTGAAAGCGAGAGACGTTTAAATCGTTCTCCGTTTTCTCCAGCGACCTTTCATTTCACTTCTTATTTTTACTCGAGTTCCAGAAACTCCACCAGATCCTCTATATGTTCGTCTTCAAGCTTCTCTGACTCTATCTTCACCCTGACTACGGGCTCTGATCCGGAAGGCCTGGTCAGAACACGCATGTTGCGATACTCCATAAGCAAGCTGTTGAATACCTCCTCCAGCAGCAGATCGTTGCTGTGTGCTTTCTCACGTATCTCTTCTGTCTTCTCGTGTTTTTCCTCTGTTCTGTGGTCTATCCTTTCTACCTCGTTTCTGCCGAATCTTTTCTGTAGCTCCGATAGCTCTCCGGACTCATGTATTATTCCTGCCATGTACGTGGCGAAGGCGGTTCCTGAGTCGTATGGCACAAGTTCTCTGTCCATGAGATGTCCGTTAGGCTGTCCTCCGAAGACTGCTTCCCCTCGGATACATTCCAGGGCTGTAAACACGGCTCCTGGAGGCGTATACGTTACGTTTCCCCGTGAAGACGCATGTTCGGTGACGTCTGAGGATGTATTTACGGAGAGGACGACTTCAGATGATTCCTCCATAAAACGGTCCGTGAAGATGCCGAGAGCTGTGTCTCCGTCCAGAAAGTCGCCGTCTTCATCCACGAACATGGCTCTGTCTGCGTCCCCGTCAAATATGACTCCAAAGTCCGCGTTCTGTCTTCTAACCTCTCTGCACAGTTGCTGAGCTGCCTCCTCGTCCGGCTCGGGAGAGTGAGCCCTGAACTCAGGATCCGGTGTCTCGTTTATCGTGGATACGTCTACACCGATTCTTCTCAGGGCCTCTGGACCTGTCATGGCTGCCACGGACCCGGAAGGGTCTATAACTGCTTTTATCTCCTCCGGTTCCTCGAAGAGTTCTCTGTACCTCTCTGTAATCCTCTGGATATACGTTTCCATGAAGTCGATGCTTTCTTTTGATCCGTCACCGCCCTTTTCTTCACAGGAAGTATACATTTCCTTGAGTTCGGCCATCTCCTCGTTGCTGAGTATCCGGCCCTCCGTGTTCAGAGGCTTCAGACCGCAGAACTCGGGGGGCATATGTGAGGCCGTTACCATCACTCCTGCATCGTACTTCTGTTTTGCGGCCAGAGCAACCATGTCGGTACTTGCCTCTCCGATAAGCTTGACGTCACAGCCTGCTTCCTCCAGACCCGAGACGACGGCACTGTAAAACGCTGCGGAGTGTTTCCGGTAGTCATGTCCTACCGCTACCTCTCCCTCGTCCCAGTAGGTTCCAAGTACCTTTCCCAACACGTGTACAAGCTCTGAGTCTATCTCCTGAGGTGCCTCTCCACGTACATCATACCGGGAGAAGACCTCAGGCTCCTCTCTCATTCCGGCAGATCCTCGATAAGCTTTCTGTAGGCTTTTCTGAAACCTTCTGGCAGGTACTCTTCCCTACGGTTCATCATACGTACCTGGTGTTCTCCGGCGTCTTCCGACCGGTACTTGGTTTCTTGTCCGTCCTGGTACCAAGTGAGGGCTTCTAGATCGGTTTCCAGGGTGCCCGTGATGAAACACGCAGGCCCGATAACCTTTCCGGTATGTATCCGGGTGGATATACCGAACTTGGAGAAGTCTCCTATCATCGAGCCCATGAACTGGCCGACGTTTATCTCACCTTCCTCCGGGTGTGTGACCTTGACGTCTCCGTAGGTGTTCTTGAGATCGGAGTTTGTGGTGCCTGCTCCGAAGTTCACCCATGAACCTACCACAGCATGGCCTAGGTATCCGTAGTGGTACTTGTTTGTAAACGAATGTACTGTAGCCTCTTCTATCTCTCCGCCGGCTCTACATATCTTTCCGATATGTGTTCCTTCATGTATCACCGCGTTCTGGCCGGCTCCAACCTTCGTATCCGGGCCGATAAATGTGGGGCCGGTAACTCGGCTTCCCGGAAAGATCTTGGTTCCTGACCCGATGTAGACCGGTCCCTCGGAAACATCGATATGGGCGTCTGCGGATATCTCTGCTCCCTCACCAAGGTAGAGGTTTTCCTCTTGGCCTTCGATACTGGCGGATTCGTGTATTTCCCCGTTGATTTCTCCTCCGGGAAAGAACTCCTGTACAAGCTCCGATGTTTTCTCGACTATGTCCCAGAGGTACTCGATTACACAGAGTACTTTTCCGGTCTCTTTTTCGTCACATCTCTCTGCTTCTTCGGATACCTCCTCAAGCGTTGATACTTCTTTACTGGGGTTCAGCGCCACCAAGGTGTCTCCATGTACCAGCTTTTCCCCGGGTTCAAGAGACTCGAGATCCTTTTCTAGGCCCTTTTCGGGTACGGCCGCGGGATTCAGGATTATGGATTCTGAGGCCTGGTTTACAGTTCTCTCGATGCCGTGTAGCTCACCGTTTTTCCGGGTTACCTCCTCTAGATGTCGTGGAACGAAGAGGTTTGAGTTTTCGAGTCCGAGCACTCTCTCTGCTCGTTCCTGTAAGGTCTCTCCGCCGGCCTCGATGTCGGCTACGCTCCTGGTTTCTGTAAGAGGCTTTAAGCTGTCTCTCTGTATGTCCGCGAGGTTGATCTCTTTTTCCATGGCATACACCTTGTTTCTACAGTGTTTCCTTGGTTCTGTTCATCTCCTTGATGCTTTCCTCGGCCCTGTCCAGGGCCTCCCTGAGCCTTTCTACGGTCTCGAGGTTCTCGATCGGCAGACGCCCCAGATCGTTGTCGTTAAGACTCATCACCACCTTCTCCTCTTCCTTGGTGGTCTTGTACTTCAGTACCTGGTAAGGCCCGGTGGTGAAACTGTGCAGCTGTTCTGTCATGTTACCGATGGGAAGCTGAAGGGTTTTATTCCTGTTCCTCAAGCTTCTCTCTAATCCTGTCTGTAATTTCTGACATATCCTCTCGTGATCTATCGACCTTCACGCCCGGAACTTCCACTCTCTCAAGTTCCTCCGTGTTGTCGTCTGCAAGCAGGTCTATCTCCCCGACATCCTTGTCTCTTTCCTGTACAATGAAGATCTCGTCGAAGTATTTCCGGGCGCCTGAGCTTTCAATCTTCTTTCTCTGGAAGGACTCGTCCCCTCTAGATACTATAACTAGATCAAAGCTCTCCAGTTCCTCCAGATCCTGAACGTCTTCGTACAGAAATCTTTCGGCGTCTTCAAGAGCCTGCTCTATTCTCTCAGGGTCGATGCCCAGTTTCTCTGCGTGTTCCTGTGGATCGTAGACTCCTTCAGACGGGTAAGTCTCTAAGAACCCCGGTATCTCTTCCTCAAGGTGCTCCTTGAACTCATCGGTTCTGAAAAGAACCCTGTCGAAGTCAAATCCTATCCTCACAGATCCAACCCTGGCTCATCTCTGTCTACGGTTACTCCTTCCGCGTTTTTCTCCTTTTCTGTCCGGTCCTCTGTAACTGTGGCATCCGGAAGTATCACGGAGTTTCTGACCTCGACGCCTTCCTTGATGGTTGCGTTGTCCATAATTATCGAGTTTTTGACGTCGCCTTTCACGACTGCCCCGGGATGTACCGTAGAGCCTTTCACTGCAGATTCCCCGTCCACGTCTGCCTCCAGCACCAGAGAGTTCGGCTCCACGTCGTCTTCCAGAAGCCTTCTGTTTGCGTTCAGAAGCTGGAATGGGTAGCTACAGGGCAGCCATCTCTCTGCCTCTACAAGGGTTACGTCGTGGCTCTTGATGTACTTGTCCAGCGGGTCCGTGATCTCGTACTCTCCGCGTTCCGACTTCTCTACGTCTTCTAACATCTCGTAGAACTCCGGCTGTACAACGTAGAAGCCGATGTTTGCCATTCTTGAGGGAGGATTATCTGGTTTCTCGACGATGCCTGTTACATCGCCGTTTCCGTCCATCCTGTATATACCGTACTTTCCTGGATCATCTACCTTGGAGGCCAGTACGGCAGAGTCCTCCTGTATTGCCTCTACCGCTTTTTCTCCGTATATGTCGTCTCCGTTCATGATTACGGTCTTGGAGTCGATGTATTTCTTTGCCTGCAGGGCGGCGTGTGCGGTACCAAGAGCCTCCTCCTGTTCAACTATCCTGACGTTTTCGGAGTCAAACTCTTCCCGCAGCTCCTCTATCCTGTATCCCCCGACCAGGATCACCTCATCGACCACGTCTTCTACGAGCTCGACGTTGTGCCTGACGATGGGTTTTCCCGCCACCGGAAGCATAGGCTTCGCGTGGTTTTCCGTCAAGGGCCTCATACGTGTTCCCTGTCCGGCCGCCAGTATCACGGCCTTGGTATCTTCGTTTTCCATGTTTCAAGTTACCTCATTGTACGTTTCAAAGTACTCCGGGAAGGCTCTCTCGAGACCTCCCACGTCTACAGTATTCATCACGTCCTCCATACTTCTTCGTTCGGAGTAACTACTGAATTAAAGGTTTTTGCTGGCTCTCCGTCTCGCATGGCCACATAGACTACCTCGTTTTCCTCCCCGTAGATATCTCTTGAGACTGCTCCCATGGCCTGTGCGAAAGTGTCTCCGGCTATCTCTGTTGCCCGTGTAGGAATTGGTTCGCCTGCCACGATGTTTGCGCCGTAGCCGACCCTTGCATCGTTCATAGAGCCTCCCCAGACATCCTTTCTTAAATCCGGGTTTTCCTCCGAGAGAGGCCCGAGAAAACACTCGTCTACTTCGCTTCTGCCTTCTTTTGCGGCATAGACTGCTGCAAAACCTCTCTCCGGTCCCAGGTCCTCCAGTGACTCTATCTGTGCCGGACCGATACGTGTGCCTTCTACGGTGCCAGGAACATCGTCCTCAGGACCTACATCGGTAAACTTCACCTCTCCGTCTATCTGGGGCTCACCTCTCCATGAGGAAAGCTCTGTTCCACGGCCACCCAGCTGAATTACATACGATCCGATCGGTCTACCGGAGACTCCGTTCTCCGTAATCTCTATGTCGTCCAGAACCGCTAGGCCTGTCGTGCAGAACCCTCTTCCGTCGTTGTAGGCTGCTGAGCTTCCGTCTACAGGATCAACAAGTGCGACATAATCAGGGCTCTCCCCCTCAATCTCTTCCGTACCCTCCTCTCCTACTACGGCTACGTCGTAGCCGGGATTTCCTGTCAGTACGTCTGTTACACGAGTCTCCATGGACTCGTCGAACCCATCTCCTTCAGCCGGAAGCCTTTCTCTGCCTTCTCTTCGGAGCTCCGGACCGTGTTCCCTCATCACCTCTACCGGGTTCTCCTGTCTTGACGTCGACATGAAGTCGATACGGTGTCCAACGCTATTTAAACAGAAGTAAGCTTGTGTTGAAAAGTAACTTAAGCTTTTTATCAAAGTTTTCTGGATATGGATAGGTATCTTGTTGGAGAGGACGGGTTTGTTCCCGCGGTCGAGCTTGGATCTGAAGGCCTGGAGGTTGTCTCCGGCGGTATCAGAAGACGTATTCTTTCTGCTGTTGATTCCGGGATTTCCGAGGCATCAGGTATCTCGGATGAGCTGGGAATCGATAGACAGACCGCTTACTACCATCTTGATAGGCTGGAAGAGTGTGGTTTGCTCAAGTCCGAGGGCTCCCGGCCGGCGAGATACTCTGTCGTCGAGGCCGCCTTCTACTATCGACCGGACTTTGTCTCAGAGACTGATAGACCTCCAGGCATCACAGAGATACCTGAGATACTTAATGGGTTCATGGAAAAGGGCTCTATCGCCTGTGGCATCGTGGTCGGTGAGCCGTATCTCCACGGTGAGTACAACAGAAGACACAGGTTCGGGTATCTTGCGGCAGAGCTCGCCGCAGCACTTGGAAACTACGGCAGAAGAGACGGAAAGATTGTATACACTGACGGTGAGCTGGACAAAGAGATCAGGAGCAAGCCCCTGATTTCCGTGGCAGGTCCTCTGGTAAATACCCTCTCCGCGGAGCTTGAAGACGAGCTTCCGGCAGGATTCAGCGACGACTACAACGCTGTCAAGACCGAGGAAAAGACCTACAGTGGAGACAACATCGGCTACGTTGCCAGATCTGACGTAAACGGCACTCCCAGAATACTGGCGGCCGGAATCTATGCCCTTGGAACATCTGCGGCCCTGGAAGCTCTTTCATCCAGGCCAGAAGAACTTGGTGAAAACGGAGCGGTCGTGAAAGGTACAGGAACAAAGAGAAATGTAGATAACATTGAGGTATTGGAGAAACTCTGATCAGAGCTCTCCGACGGCAACCAGCCTCATTGTACGGTCTCCTGTAGCAGGATTTCTGGAGACCTCTGTAATAGCCTGGTATTCATCGGCTCCGGTCTTTTCTCTGAACTCTCCGAGCTCTTCTAGGACCTGCTCCGTGCCGTATCTATCCACCTCGTCATCATATCCATTACCATCGTAGCTTACTAAGTGGCCAAGTTCTTCCGTAGCAAGACCGTGTGCGCCTTGAATCCCAACCATGTTTCCTTCACCGTCTGGGGCCCCATCTACCGTCAGGACACCGTAGTCGGTCTGCCATCTGTCTCCGTTGCCTACAGGCACAGACCTCTTCGATAGCAAATCATTCCTCTGCTGTTCGCCCAGTTCTGTCATACCCTCTTCCGTCGGAACCCACACAGAACTGTATTCGTTCGTAACCGATGCTCTGTCCCCTGGAGTGGATCTGTCCAGTACGTAGTTCGGTCTGGCATCTTTTCTGAACTCCTCCACAGTCATCTCATACCAGGCCTGTGTCTCAGGATCAACAGGAGATTCCATATCCGCTATTGCCTGTGTTCTCTCATCAAGATCTTCTTCACCTGCAGCTAGACTTGCTTCACGATTTGCTCCCACCCTGTCGTGAAACTCATCTCTTGTTTCGTCGCCTGCTATCTTTCTCCCAGATATGCCTTCGCCGTCAAACGTGACCGGGTACTTTCTGTTTAAAACTATCTCTCCCCAGGAAACTTCGTTAATCTGGCCGGGCTCGACTTCTGAGTAGGCCAGTCTCGCCATAGGATTTGCCACAGTCCCACCTACAATTAACACATTCCTGTCTCCAACAGCTTCTGAGAGATCCTCTCCATCTGCTCCATATCTCGCTTCAACTACCTCATCTGTCAGGCCACTTACCGGTTCAGAGTCAGTCTCTCTTAGAGCATCAGGCCCTCCTTTGCCTTCTTCCTCAAAGTTTGCACCCCCTACTACAGCTACGGAGTCGTTTTCCTCTTCTTCCTCAAGCTGAGACGTTATCCACTCTGCCTCGGCATCTGCATCTCTTCCAGCGGTTGACATAAAATCCAGATATCTGATAGGATTTTTATATACCTTCCGGTAATTACTGGTTATGACTCGCAGCATCATGTTAGCGGTTCACGGATACAGCCCTGAGGGCATGGAAAACGGCCGTAAGCCAGAGAAGGTCTGGAGTGATCGTCTGCGGAAGGCAGATCAGGTTCTTGGGAAGCTGGCAGGTACGGGCTTTGATCCTGTCGTGGTTTTTTCCGGCGGCGGAGAGTTCGACGGAAGGTCAGAGGCGGAACATATCAGGGAGTATGCCTCCGAGAACTTCTCTTCGCTGGTAAGAGACCATGAGTTAATCTTGGAGGATGAGTCAACTAATACTGAGGAAAACGTCTTGAGGCTTCACGAGTTCGCGGTTGAGAGGGGTATCGAGTTCTGTTTCGTGGTCAGCAGTAAGGATCATGCACCCCGCGTCCTGAAGGACTGGGAGAAACATTCTCCCGAGGGAGAAAGTCTGGTGGTGCCGGTGGTCGGCTC
>CAKZNU010000045.1 GCA_937132175.1 uncultured euryarchaeote | reverse complement strand
GTCCAGGACTGCTGATACCCCGGTCCAGTCCTATGCCAATGTCAAGGCGCCTGTGACCTTCTTCCAGTCGGAGGATGGAGGCCGTACATCTGTGCCTTTCCCGGCACGGTTCGGATTCTCGACACCTGGGTTTGAGATAGAGTACAAGGTTATGCCGCAGTCCGTAGAGATCAGGGACTCACAGCTTACGGATCACGTAGAGGACAGCTGCTCCGGGCTTGAGCCTGTAGAGGGTGACCTCTACAGGGTCTCGGACAGAGCGGAGAACAGGATCAAGCTGCGACAGAACAACAGCTGGTTCAGTACACAGACCGATCCTGCACCACTCAGATGCACGTTCGAGATAGATGAAGACGCATTGCCCCTGATATCGCCTACAGGTGAACAGCTCATAATGCGTGTGGACGGAAACTACACGGTGAAAAGGGAAAGAACGATGGGAAGTTTCAACATAGTCAACACGGAGTGTACAGACAAGAACTGTCCGATGCTGGTTACAGAGACCTTCGATGACATAAGTAAGTGGAACCTTTCCTCTGCCTGCACCCTTGATACATCTGTCGACGCTCAGGGAGGCTGCTCGATAAGGGTTCCGGAACGAACCGGAGAGAACCCTACGAGTATCGGCTCCACTCCATGGCGTATGGACTGGCAGATTCCAAGACTGGCGGAGAGAAACGGACAGGACATAACAGTGGAGAAAGGGGAAACCGCCTACCGCTGGAGCGGTATCAAGGACAACATTACCTCGGAGCTCGACGGAGAAAATGTCAAGACATACAGTAACGGAGACATACTTGCTACTGATGAACCGGATACTCCGGATGTGCTTGGAGTAGACACGGAGAAGTTTGAGGAAGCTATGGGTAAAAACGGAGTATCTATATACGTCCGGCGAGACAGGGCATACATCAATCCTCTCGATAACAAGATATGCTCCGGTTCGGACCCGGAGAAACTGGCCTCAAGCATTGAGGAGGCTTTTTCGGCTCAGGGAACAGCATATGTGAGGGTAAACGAGGCCAACTGCCAAGGTACGACTTCCTGTGGGCCACAGGAGGCAAGGATGAGGAGTGAAAACGGCTATGCGTACTGTTACTGACTAGAGCATGAACAGGTTGCGTGCGGAAACAGCTACTCCTATCAAGTATACCGTGAAAAGTACCAGATCCCTGTCTTTTTCCTCGATCTGCCAGGCCCCATAGATTACCGCAGGAATCAGAAGGGCTTTCAAAACGAAAACCCCTGGTGCGCCCAGATACTGAACGAATACCTTTGCCGGAAACATTGTCTCCTCAAGCCCGTATTGAAGGCCGACAGCAGTCGTTACCGCGTCCAGAAGATGTGCAGACCCTGCCATAACTGACTTGCTGAATCTATCCCAGACAGAAACCAAGACGCCGGTAATCGCAACTACCGGAAGAGCATAGATCAAAACCGTATAGATTACGCTGGACGGTAGACTCACATAGATGAGTGCCAGAGACCAGAGATAGCCTGTCGCCACTATAAGAAGTTGGAAACTTTCATTGATTTCTTCCCATAGCATCAGGCAGACGGAGACGCTCACAGAGATCCCTAGGAGCCCGGTCAGGCCTCTTCCGGTAGAGGCCAGGCTGAAGTAGGCCCCGCCCAGGAGCATGTATGGAAATCCGGCCAGGTATGAGAAAGCCGTAGGCCGGGGCAGATCCTTCTCCATCAGCCAGGATGCCACAAGCCCAAGCAAGCCCGCATAAAGAAAGATGTTGAAGGGAGTGTACTCGATGCCCGGAATGATTGGAGGCGCCAGTACCTCTGTAAGGTTTAAGTTGGAGTACAACGAATACATGTCTATGTCGTACAGGAGGAGCGTAATAATGGTTCTGTTCGCCGCCTTCGTCTCCACAGGATGTACCGGTGGAGGCTCTTCTACGGATAGCTTCGGGAATCAAGCGATTAACGTAGAAAGTATACAGGTTACTCCACAGGAGATATCCGCTGGTTCAAACGTACGCATAAGGATGTCACTTTCTAACGTGGGAGAGATACCGGCCGAGGTACAGGTTGGAAACGAGGATGCGGAGGAAAACAAAGGCTCCAGAATACTGTCAAATGCATGCCCTGATATCTTCGAGGTCACGGAGTTTTCTGCCTCAACAACTAACTCCTCGGAAACAAAGAAGTCATATGACCTGGCTCCTGAATACAAAGCAAGGCTGAACTGGAAGCTGAGTCAGAACAGCGCAGACGTACCTCTCAACGGATACACCTGTAAGCTCAGCTTCAAAGTGCCGTTTGATTACTCGGTAGAGGCCTTCAGACAGATTCAGATAAAGGAAAACCCGGACGTACCGGGTGCAGAAAACCTCTTCGCAAAGTCCTCGAAGGGCCCGATGAAGCTCACCTTGGAATCCATAGGAAGTAGCTCTCCATCAGGTACACCGGTCTTTCTGGACGATGACTCCGCGGAGATCCTCGTACAGCTCGAGAACAAGAATCCCTCCAAGTCCTCGTATACCGGCACGGTCGAACTCGGTCCTCCTAGGCTGGAAGCCCGTGGAAACCTGAAGTTTGATGAGGTGAATGTCTCCGGTAATCGGCAGTCAGCAGCCTACATAGCGAAGTATACTGATGGTGTAGATGCTTCCTCAGTACTCGATTCGGCCAGCGCAGAGCAGGTCGCAGAAGAGTTCAGCGGGATCAACCAACAGACTATCGACAAAATAGGAAAGAAAAGCGATATGTTCCGTCTGTGCCCGGATCCGGAGTCAATGCCGGACGATGGAAGCCTGTTGCTCTACCAGGGCAAGTCCAAGATATTCAGGTGTGGCCTGGACTGGTCGGATCACAGCTTTGATATTGCGCCAAGTCTGAAGGCGGAGATATACGCAAAGGCAAACTACACCTACGTTAAAAATGTGGGAAGACGTACCGTAAATGTGAGGTACCGTGGAAACTAGATATACAGCAGCGACAGTACTCTTTGCAGCCTTGATCGCCTCCGGATGTACCTCAGGGCTTCCTTTGTCTGACGGTGGAGGCTCTTCGGATCAGCCACAGCAGGTTCCCGGCAAAGGACTGATAGTTCAGGATCTACGTATAACAGATCAGACCCTTTCACCGGAGCAATCAGCCGTAATTACTCTTGTGCTGAAGAACTTCCACAGGGAGCCGATCGATATAGGCGAAATAACTATGATCAATCAACAGCCTCTCAGCAAGGAAAAACAGGGCTGCACACCAGAAGAAATAGGTAAAGCGAGACCGGAAGTAAAGCCGGTTATGGAGTGCAAATGGGAGGTTACGGCACCTACATCTGAGGAGATAGGTTCATTCTCACAGAGGAAGACATCCGTAGCCGTCAACGTCCCGTATCAATCCAGAATGGTTAACTACCAGCCCCTCAAGGTCCAGTTCAAGAGCTTCGAAGACATAAATACCACAAAGAAGAAGGCGATGACTTACTCCAACGGCGAGATAGAGGCAAGCATGCAGACAGAATCACCTGTAGCGCTTGGACAGGAGAAAAACGTACAGTTCAAGGTTTCGAAGTCAGGTACAGGGAGACTGAGAGGAAACTTCAGCTTCGATTACTCTCCTGCAACGCTTTTCTCCGAGGACTGTCCGGATGAGAAGAAGCCGGTGCTGGAAAATCAGGTCGAGTTTGGATGCTCCGTAGGAGTGGATTCCTCTTCCTCATCGGTCAGAAACCTCTTCCTAACCATAGGGTATAAATACGCGCAGTCACCATCTCTTGGTGTTACAATCGTGAAGAACTCATGAGCTCCAACACAAAACTTATGGCCGGCCTGATGCTTCTAACGCTTATCGCATCAGGATGTACAGGAGGTTCCTCGTCGTCAGAAGAAGAAAGCAGTACACAGGCCATAGCGGTACAGGAGTTCAACGCATTTCCGTCTCCGACGCCCTCAGACCAGATAACTCGATTCGAGATGAGGGTCGAAAACCTAGGTGACGCAGAGGTACAGAACCTTTCCGCAAGACTCTATAACCCTCCGTTCGCAACGGGCAGCGGCCAGCCAAAGACCTGGAGGAACAGCAGCGGCGGAGCAGTCTCCGTAGACCAGAGAACACTCGCCTTCGGAAACATGAGATCAGGTACGGAACAGACACCGGCAGTACCGAAGACCCGTACAGCACAGTTTACCTCGCCAAACCTGAACCAGAACAGAGACGTATCATACACCTACAGATCAACTCTTTCCTATGTCTACCAGACAGATGCGGAGACCGAGGTACAGGTTATAGACAGCAACAGGTACAGACAGCAGGGAAGCCCCTCCGGATCAGCAACCATAACAAACAGTGACGGACCGATAAAGCTTGAGGTAAGGACACCTACACCTTTCGTAATATACGACCAGCAAGATCCTACAAAGAAGGTATGTCTCATAGCACGTAACAAAGGAACAGGCACACCTTTCGATTATACAAGCGTAGACTATAGCGAGGAGGAAGGATTTAACCTCTCTCAACTGCAGGAGACCGACAATCTGAACTCCGTAATAATCGAGGCCCAAAACGTCGGAGGCGTAACCCTGGAGGCACAGGATAACAAGTTCAACGACAATGACAACGTGCTCAGGACAGATATCCTCGGAGGCAAAGGGATAGGATGCTTCCAGATAGATCTCGGCCAGACATCAGGAAGCATACAGAGAACCCTGCCTCTTGAGTTTACCGCATACTACGGATACAAACAGTCTGAATCCACCAACATCCTCGTGGAAGGAACAGGACAGGAAGACTCAGATACTCCTGGAGCTCCTGGCTCAGGTGACGAAGACGAAAGCGGGTCTGTTTATGTCTATGATGGACCTACAGAACAAAGAACAGCTGCAGCCGGTGCGCTTGGTCTGGATTCTGATGAAGCCAATGATGATCAAACCTGCCAGTACTTGAATGATAATGAAGACGAATTGGCAGATGTAGATACGAACGATGATGGTGACGGAGATACTTCACCGTTTGATGCCTACTGTGAAGAGCAATGAATGGAAAAACCACAGTATTACTCCTGGCCTCGATCACGATAATACTTGGATCAGCATCTGGAGCACAAAGCGTTGACGATCAAAATTTTGATGCCATTGATCTCTCGAATGTAGTGACCGGGCTGTTAAATCAAGACGCCGTGGGACAGTATGCCATACAATTATCAAATATGGTTACGTGCTTTGAGAACGATCCTGAGCAGAAGGTGGGAGAGTGTCAAAAATCAGGCGGCATAGTTCAGATGATTGAGTTTGTAGCTCAGTATCAGAACCAGATTAGAGAGAGCTTTGGAATAGAAGGAGATGATAATCCTCAGCAATCAGAGCAACTCTCTCTGGAATTCCAGAATCTTCCAAGTTCACCGAAGATTAGAGACTCTCCCCCAATCGATTTAATATCTGAGGATACCAGAGATGTGTCAACAAGTGGAGACGACGGCGATACAATAGGCTTCGGTACCTTGAGTCTATCCTACGAGCCGAGCTATGAAGGAGAGAGCACACAAATAGGAGAGATAGAATGCAAACAAAGCATCCCAACAGAATGTGATCTAGCTCTTAACGGAGGAGACAACAGCCCTAGCTTTACTTTCCTTTCTCCAGGCATGAATACGTTTGAAGCGACCGCTGTAGCAGGCGACGGCGTGGAAAACTCGGTCACACAGGAGGTGGATGTCGGTGTTGGACAGCCCCCGAATCCTGTTGATCTGGAGTTTTCAGGTATAGACGGCG
>CAKZNU010000044.1 GCA_937132175.1 uncultured euryarchaeote | reverse complement strand
AGCGTTGATGTCATGAAGCTCATTCTCTGGATGTCTGAGATCTTGTCTTCGAACTCGTTTATGAAGTTCCAGTAGAGGCCGTCCCAGTAATCTTGCCAGTCTCCGCCGTCGTAGTGTGACATCTTGCCTATGTAGTTTGAGGAGGAGATGTATGGCTTGGTCATCATGTTTTCGTAGCTGTACTGGCTCATGCCGTATACGTTTGGCACCATCACCCAGTCGTAGGAGTCGATGAACATCTCCATGAACCAACGGTAGACATCGTCTGGATCTGTTTCCAGCAGAAGCATGACGTTTCCGAGAACCATCAGTCTTTCGATGTGATGGCAGTAAGCGTTTTCGTTTGCGTGTCTTATGGAGTCATCGACCGGGGGCAGCCCTGTCTCGGCCGTGTAAAACTCCTCCGGCAACTCGTTGTCTGCTGACCAGAAGTTTGCTTCTCTCATCTCTGGCTCCAGCATGTACATTGCACGGATGAACTCACGCCAGCCGATAAGCTGTCTCAGGAAGCCTTCCAGAGAGTTCATCGGGTAATCGTGTTTTTGATGGGCCTCAAGCGTCCTCTCGACTACCTCCTCAGAGGTTACGAGTCCTGCGTTTATGCTGGAAGACATCAGTGCGTGAAAACCGAACTTTAGCTCGGGGTCTATCGCGTCCTGGTAGTCTCCGAAGTCATGCAGCCGGTTCTCCAGGAAGTCCTCAAGGTTCTCCAGTGCCTGTTCCCGGGTAACCGGCCAGAAAAACCCTTCCATCTCTCCCGGATTCTCCGGGAAGTTTTCTCTGACGTATTTTTTTGCCTCCTGGACGTACTCCGAGGAGAATCTCGGTATTTCAGGTGTTTCCATGTCCTGTGGCATCTTCTTCCTGTTTTCCGGATCAAAGCTCCATTTCCCGCCGACAGGACTTCCGTCTTCCTCCACCAGGACGTTCATCTTCTTTCTCATACGTTTGTAGTAACTGAGCTGGTAGTACTCATGTGAATCAAAGTACTCCTCGTTGAACTCCATCGAGGCCATGAACCCCGGTGTTTCCTCAACCACAAGGTCGACTCCGTGTTTTTCAGCAAGAGCATCAAGCTGGTTCATAACCTTGTGATCCACCGGATCGTACATCCTGATCTCGTCGTGTTCACGGAAGATTCGGGCGATGTCCTCATCGTACTCCAGGTACCGGGTTCCGTGTCTCTCCTGGTAGGCCTTCATGGAGGCCCTGTGCAGTACAAGCTTCTGGACGTGAAAATCCATGTCTGTAAAGTATCTGGAGTGTTCTACAAGGTACTTCTCCCCGGACTCTACAGGCTCCGGGAAAAGCTGGTTAGGAAGAATTAACGTTGCCATATATTTTCTGTCATCGCTCAATCTGATAAGTCTCCGGTCTCGGGCTTCATGATCTTCATCTCTATGCCTTCAGCGTCGGTATCGGGAGCCTCTGGAAGTTTCTTCAGCTTAAAGATTTTTCCGAGAGAAAGCACCATGGCATCTACCGCATCATCTTCCGTGCATGGGAGATCGGAGCCCGGAGAGTCTGCTTTGCCAAACTGTTTCAGAACCTCCAGCCTTGCTTCAAGACCTTCCTGTGAGTTTTTCGAGTGCTTTACCGATTCCTTTCTGATGGACTTGAAGAAGACTTCAGGATGTGCTTCGTTGATTTTGTGTTTCTGTGCTGTCTCATCTGCTTCACGAACCTTCGGTACGATGTTCCATGCCTGTCTGGAGATGCGTTTACCTGTCCTGGACTCGTTTATCTCACAGGCTTGTTCGTATGTTTCGGCGTAGACGGCCTCACGGACAGGACAGTTAAACACAGAGTAATGTCTCTCCGGGGAAAGATACTTTATTGCGGCTGAGTCACATAGTCTGGTCGAGTTTTCTGGAAGACCTACAGGTATATCCACCAGGGCGGAGTCAAACTCTATTTTCTCCAGGCTTTCGCCGTACTCCAGGCTCCATCCGTCTCCTAGGTACTCGGCTGCTATCCAGCCGTCTCTGGTTCCGTCTATTCCTTTCATACTTAGTGATTATCTTTTTGATTCTACTGTTTTCTTTTCTGTGTCAGACTATACCTGTTGTCACAAGCTCCAGTGATATATAGTATGCCAGCGGTATGTTTGTGACTGTAAAACTTATTTTCGATCCTATACCTGAGTTCTTGAGAAACTTACTTGAAAGTATGAAAAATACTCTTATTAGCAGAAGAAGGATTATTCCTTGAGGTATCATCGAGTTGATTAATGTCCCTGATAGGAAGCCTAGTGCGGCAAATCCTGGTGTTTTCCACAGTATAAATGCTCCTGATAGGCCGACACCCATTCTCAGCATTATTGCAAGTACACCTGTAAGGGCTCCTGCTAGAGGCGATATACTGAACCCTGCAAGTATCGTTGCTACGCTGGCTGTTTCTATTCCTATTCCGGCCGGACCTGATCTGGCCATCCATCTTGCTATCACGAGATCAACAAAAAGCAGGGCTACTACAACGGTTGCCGAGACACTGAAGATGTATAAGGAAATTCCTGAAAACCCAAGCAGCGCCAGGTATATCTTTCTCTCACGGGTGAGGGATATATCTGATTGCAAGGCCTTTTTCCTTATGAGATCTGAGATCTCTCTGGTTTCGGACATAGTTTGTCGAAGGAGGGGTTGTTCACCTGTTCAGAGCTTTTTCAAACATCTGTTTGCCCTGATGGTATCTCTGGTTGAAGTTTATGATCGGGTCCGGGTACCCGGTGTCCTTTGAGTCTCTTTCCTCCTGGCTCATCTCCACCCAGTTATGTATATCTGATGCGGAAAGCTCTCTCAGCTCCGGTATCCACCGCTTGATGTATTCGGCCTCGCCGTCGTACTTTCTGCCCTGTGTAACGGGGTTGAAGATTCTGACAGGTACAGAGTCCGTTCCTGTTGATGCGCTCCACTGCCAGCCGCCGTTGTTCGACGGCACGTTGTGATCCGCAAGGTGTCTTTGGAAGAACCTGGCTCCTCTCCGCCAGTCCGTCATCAGGTGCTTGGTCAGGAAGGAGGCGACGTTCTGGCGCAGCCTGTTGTGCATGTATCCGGCCTCCACCAGCTGTCGCATTCCGGCATCGACGAAAGGTACACCGGTCTCTCCGTTTTTCCAGGCCTCAAACTCCTCGTCGTCATCTCTCCATTCTATCTCGTTTGGTATATCCTTGTAGTTTTCTGTGACGGCTTCAGGGTCGTGCCAGAGGACCTGGTAGAAGAACTCACCCCATGCAATCTCGTTTCTGTACTTGGCGTAGTTTTTCCTGGCATGGGAGTCACTCTCGGAGTTCATCATGTCTTTAACGTCTCTTAGGACTTTTCTCCTGCCGATCATTCCCGAGCTGTAGTAGAAGGAAAGCTTCGAGACGTACTCCGGGTTTGCTACGTCATCTCTCTTGTCCTTGTAGTTCGACATCTTTTTTCTGCGGAACTTCACCCAGCGGTTCAACGCAGCATCCTCTCCTGCCTCCGGGATGTCTGCCGTCGGCTCCGTATTCATCTCCGGCGTTCTTGAGTCGACGTCGGCGAGTTTTCCCGGTCCTTCCGCAGGAGCTGCCTTCTTCGTCTTTTTCCACTCCCTGTAGAAGGGTGAGAACGTATCGTACTCCTGACTTAGCTTCGCCGGCTCAACCAGCAGGCGGTCTCCGATGCTTTTCGTATCAACGTCTAGAGACTGTATCTCACGGCCGATCTCCCTCCTCGTAGGGGTGTAGCTGCGTGCGTAAAACACTTCTTCGGCGTTGAACTCATCTACAAGCTCTGGAAGCACCTCCCGTGTCTTACCCTTCTCTACGATGAGCCCCGATCCTCTGTCCTCGTACTTCTGTCTGAGTTTCTGTAAGCCTTCCTCCCTGAAGGCTCTTTTGTTTCTTCCGGTGACGCCCCTGACTCTGGGGTCATCTACGTATACCGGCACTGTTTTATCAGAGTTTGAGGCCGCAGTCAGGCCTCTGTTATCGTGTATTCGGAGATCGTCCCTGTGTACAAATATATTCATTTTTCCATCTCGTATCTGGTGTTCATCTTCTGGGTTAAGGCCATAACTACTGTGCTGGCGGCTGCCAGTACAAAGACCGAGGTAAAGGCAGCCTGTACACTGAAGGCCAGGGTGAAGTATAAGAACGTTGCCGCGGTCAGCACCTTGCCCAGAGAGTTGAAGGTCTTTTTTGCTGCGTAGAAGCCTCGTTTCTCAGTTTTTTCCGCCTGGTCAGCGAAGCTTGAGAAAAGAGGTATGTCATAGAGCTTGTACGCAAGTCCTCCGGCAAGAGATACTGCAAACGCCTGTAAAGGCGTAGAGACCGGAATCCTCAGGAGGAAAACTACCCCTGCAAGCAGGCTGCCTGTGACAACGATTGATGTCCGGGAGTATCTACGTGATATTCTGCCTGACAGATAAGCCATCACCATAAATCCGACGGTATCAAGGGATCTCACCAGTCCAGAGGACAGGCTGCCCGCAACAGTAATATAGGTAAACAGGGAGAAAAGGCCCACAGATGCATATGCCTGTATACCTCTCGAGACGAAGATAGGTGAGGTCTTCAGGTTCTCTGCGGTAAGAATGGTTCCCGGGTCAAGGCCCTCCTGTTTCTTCTTCAGATCCATGCCAAGTACCGGAGCTATGGAGACGGCTGCGGAGGCAAGAGCCACGAGAAACATCAGGCCAAAGCCCAGACTTCCAGAGATTATGCCTCCAAGTACAGGTCCCGTGAAGCGGCCAAGGTTCGGCAGAGACATAAGGTAGGCAGCCTGCATATCCCTGTCAGAGGCATCTGAACCTACCGCAAACTCCAGGTCCCGGCTCTGTTTGTGAAAGCTTTTACCAAGGCCGTACAGAATACCTATCAGGGCCACGTATACCGGGTTGTACGGCAGAAGATAGGCGGAAACAACCGCGGGAATCAGAAAGAGATAGGAGGTGTACAGACCCATCCTGAAGCCTCTCTTACCTATAACAAGCATTACCGGGTAGGAGGACAGGAATCCTGTGGAGGCTCTTATCAGCAGGTAAAGACCTGTAAGGACGATGCTCTCACTTCCCGAGTATATAGCTATAGGTATAAACACGGTCAGCATGCTGAGGGAGAGATTCTTCAGGGTCTCGTACGCAATCAGGAGCCTCAGATCGTCTCTGTCCTGCAGAAAGCTTGGCATCTGTAATGTATGGACATAGAAGATATTTAACTTCTGATACGTCGAAGAAATAAAGGAGGAACGGGGAGGGAGTTTAAGCTTCTCTGTGGTAGTAGGTATGTTCCACTCTCTCGGCAGGGAACTCCACAACCACGTACTCACCGTCCTTCATGCCTTCAGTGCGAGCTATCCCTGATTCCACATCTATCTCCGATGTATGTGTGTGCAGGTCATACTCCTCTCCACTCTCTAAAACTGCCATTAACTCTCCACATTCATCCAGCCTGTTTTTCAGTCTCTGTGCTTTCATATTATTATATAGTCGTAAAGGATTCAAAAGCATTGCGGTCAACCTTAGCCGAGGCTTAATAGTTTGAGATACATCTGATTTCCATGAGCATTGTAAGCGTATCTCTTGACGATGAGCTTCTCGAAGAGGTTGATGGCTTTGTAGAGGAACAGGGATTTTCAGGCAGAAGCGAAGTCTTTCGGACCGCTCTGAGGAGTCTCATGAGTGACAGGAGGCGTGTATCGAGGCTTGAAGGTGTTTTAGATGCCGTCCTGATGGTTACAGTTGCCGGCGGAGAGTCCGGGAAGGTTGATACGGTTCAGCACAGACATCAGGAGATCGTGACAACCCAGCTACATAACCATCTAGAGGGCGGGACCTGTCTGGAGGTTTTCGTGGTCCACGGCGAGGCAGAAGAGGTCCAGAATTTCTACGGAAGGCTCCAGAGCCTTGATACGGTAAACCAGGTCAAGATGGTTTCTCCGTAGCTACGTAGAGTTCATCCTGGCCGCATCCAGTATCACGGCGGTCTGTACTGCACCGGCCAAGAGGTATCCAAGAACCTCGAGCCCCGCTGATCCATTTAGATATGAGAGCACAACCAAGAGAGCAGCTAAACCGGATGCTGCCGATGAATATCTGTAAAGCAGAGACTGCTCAA
Organism: uncultured euryarchaeote; assembly: GCA_937132175.1. Classification (GTDB taxonomy): domain Archaea; phylum Nanohalarchaeota; class Nanosalinia; order Nanosalinales; family Nanosalinaceae; genus Nanosalina. Next base: position 4,215 of record CAKZNU010000044.1, on the reverse strand, counting down.
GCTCTCTGGCTGAGAGATACATGGCAGCCGCCGGGGCGATCACCCAGTAAAGGACACCGGTTAGATAGAGGATGGAAGAGTACTCCGGTATGTAAAACCCTATCAGGCTGATCTCGGTGAAGGGGATTCCAAGAGCTATCACCTTCTTCCATACATTCAGTACCGGGCCGTCTGAAAGTTCCTGCCAGAAGAGGGTTGCGAACCCTATCAGGACCGCCAGCATCACGTAATGCATATTGATTATGAATTGATCCGGGATACTGTAGAGACTGGAGAAACCGGCCAGGATCCATGCAGCAGGTATCAGGGGTACAGGCAGATACTTCTCTATCAGTCCAGCTCACCTTCATGGACTCCGTCCCCTACCGGCGCTCCGGCAACAAGTACCTCGGTCTCTGCCTCCGCATCTATTCTGCGTAGCTTGTAAGGCTTCACAAGAAAGGCATCGCCTTCCGTATAGCTTTCCTCTTTCGAGCCGATTCTGAAGGTTCCTGAGCCTTCACGGAAGTAGTATATCTCTGTCTCGGTCTCATGCCGGTGTCCCATCTCCGGATCCTGTTTTGCTCCGTGGGTCTCGCCTTGGGGAATCTCGAAGACTGATAGGCCGACCTCCTGGTTTTCAAGATCCCCTCTCAGGAATCTCGCAGGGCCTGCCGTAGCCGTCTTCTGAAACCCTTTGAACTCTGAGCCAAGACTCTCCGATATTTTTCTGACGTCTCCGGAGTCTTTTTCTGCGGTTCCGCCGTGGAAACAGTGGACCTTGGAAAACTCCTGGAAGGAAAGACGGTTCAGCCCCTCCACACAGCTTTCCATGTCCGGAGTAAACCTTTCCCGAGGGCCGGCAAAGCCGGTTTCTTCGACGTTGAGTATGTCACCGGAGATAAGTAGATCGTCCAGTATCAGGGACACATGACCCGGGGTGTTTCCCGGAGTATGCATGACCCCAAGTTCTTTACCGCCTCGAGTTATGGTTTCGCCTCCCGAAATCTCGATATCTACGTCTACCGCCTCATATCTTTCCTCCCCTTTCAGAGGTTTCTCACGGCCGTCTATCGCGGGAGCATCTTTTGTATGAGCGAGCACCGTAGCCTCTGTTTCCTGCAGAAGTGATGCCGCACAGCCACAGTGATCGAAGTCCTGATGTGTAAGGATTAGCATCTCGACTTCATCCAGTGAGAAACCGTGGTCTGAAAGATTCTCTCTTACCGTCTCGAGTTCACCGGGTAAGCCGGCATCGACGAGAACTAGGCCTTCACCGGTATCGATTGCGACCGGATAGATAGTTTCCGAGTTTTCACCAAGTTCAAGCTTCTGGGGCAACGCATACACATCTTCTGTGACCTTCATGATAACAGATTCCTCGGAAAAATTTTTACGGATGTAGAGTTTCCCCAAGTCGGCCAAGTCAGAGACCCGGGACGGCTAGGAGTCGTTCAGATGTTTCTTGAGTATTCCGAGATCAGGAAGCTTGGTGGGATCATCAAGTACCTCTCTATAGAGGACTTCTCCGTCCTCTATCAGAAAGACTGCTCTCGTAGCAACCCTGTATCCGAGGCCTGGCATCTCGGTATCGACCCCGTACTGCTTCGATATCTCGGCAGAATGATCACTGATCAGCGGAAAGCTAAGGTCATTTTGCCGGGCGAACTCTCTGAGGGCGAAAGGAGTATCTACGCTGATCCCCAGCACGTCTGCACCGAGAGAGCCAAGCTCCTGCATTGAATCCCTCAACATACACATTTCCTCCGTGCATACCTCGGTGAATGCTCCCGGGAAAAAAGCTACTACCGTGGTTCCTTCCGCGTCAAAGCTGTATCTCTCAACTTCTCCGGTATAAGCCGGTGCCTCGAACCTTAGCTCATTCTTTTCCATGTGTCGGTTTTTTACACAGTCTTTATCAGATCGAAACCGGTGGTTCAGAGCCTTGATTCAATTAACGGCAGTGTAAGCGTCATGGCAGCAGCAAAGACGAATACCGTCTGGAAAGCCAGTAACACGTCCACAGGCTGTAAGATCAGGAAGATGAGGGAGGCTACAGCCATTCCCAGAGAGGAACATACTCTTGAGAGAGCGAAGAAGTCAGTCTTCGATGTGCTTTCTGCCTCATCCGCCAGCTGAGAGAAAAGAGGTATGTGATAGAGCTTGAAGGCTATACCTCCCAGGAATGCCACCAGGAACCCCTGAAAGGATGTCTGTACTAAGGTTCTGGCTCCGTAGGTGATTGCAGCTGCTGTAGAGCCTGCGATAATTATCGTGTTTCTCGAGACCCTACCTGTAATCCATGCGGATGCATAAGCCACCAGGACAAAGCCCAGCGTATCCAGGGATCTGACGAGTCCAGAGCCGAAAGAACCTGAAACAAACTCATAGGTGAACAGTCCGTAGAAAGCTACCGAAACGATGCCCTGTGCACCTCTTGCTGCCAGGACCGGCATGTACTTCCAGTACTCCCTCCTGAATATTCCCGAGAAGCTTACAGATTTCTTCTCGATGGACTTGTCCAGTCGCGTGAGAGGAATAAGGGAAAGTGCCACCATACTGAACGCAAACGTAAGCATCGCTCCGAAGCCAAAAGAGACTGACAGAGAGCCCGCGATCAGAGGACCCAGAAACCTGCCCATATTCGGTATTGACGTGATATCAGCCGATCTCTTGTCTCTTTCCTCTTCCGTAGTATCCTCGGTAAACTCAAGTCTCTTTGCCTCCCCGTGAAGAGTTTTACCGATGGAGTACATGACAGCCACGGCCAGAACCATAGACAGGCTGTAATCCAGAAACCTGAGTAAAAGTATAGAAGGTAGTATGAAAAGATAGGATAGGTAAAGACCTTTCTCAAATCCTTTACTGGCCAGAAAACGCATAATAGGAACCGCAGAAACTGTAGAGACGCCTGACTTCACTACAAGGTATAAGGCCGGAACGAAGAAGTTTCCTGAGGCATCATAGATGATAATAGGTATGAAGATTCCTAATGCGCTGAGGGCAAGATTCTTGAAAAACTCGTACGCAACAAGGTCGCCAAACTCGGAGCTCAAGGTCCCCTCTATCATTCCGAGCTTGTCCATACATAATCATACTTATTTGTGCTTAAATACTCAGAACCCGGAGAGGTCGGACTGTGCGGAACCGGTTCTCTCAAGTATCTTATCCCTGTCATGGCTTGAGCCGAGAGATGCCTTCCTCCAAGTTTCGTCGTCCCTGAATGCAGCATAGGCTTCTGGAGCCTTCCTCTCGAAGAAGCTTCTAGCCTTCTCGGCCTCTCTCTCGTAGTCTAGTTTAGGCTCGGGATAGTCTGAACCTACCTCTACGCCGGTTTCCTGCTGTACCCGTTCCGGCATCTTCCATGGCTCATGAATATACTCATCCGGAACGTTCCGGAGCTCGGGAACATACTTTCTGATATATCTTCCTTCAGGATCGTTTTCCTCCGCCTGCTTGGTAGGGTCGTAGATACGGTTTGCGTGTACCCCGATAAGTCCGGACTGCATCTGCCACTGGTAGTAGTTTATGGCGGGATCGGAGTCAATCAGATGCCTGTGGAAGAAGTCTGCACCTTCCTTCCACCACTGCTTCAGGATGTATGAGTAAAAAGAAACACACATAGCACGCATCCGGAAGTTCATCCAGCCGGTCTCAACCAGAGCCCTCATCGAGGCATCTACCAGGGGAAAACCGGTTTCACCCGACTTCCACGCCTTGACGAGTTCAGGGTCTCCATCCCCACGGTAAAGATCCCTGTAGACCGGGTTTATAGCCTCATTCAGGAGATCCGGGTTGTCCTCTATCTTCTGTGTGAAATGCAGGTTCCAGAAAAGCCTGTCAAGAAAGCTCTCAGGTCCGTTTTCTTTCACCTCCCCGTAGACCTCTCTGACCGATAGACATCCATACCTGATGTACGGGGAGAGATGGGAGGTGTTTCTCTCAGCTTTGGAAGGAGAGGATATGCTGTTCATATACCTGTGCATCCGGCCGAGGAAGCTTTCCAGCCTTTTTTCTGCCTCGGTCCGACCTCCGGTTCCAAGCCCGTTCTTTTTCGCATCTACGTCATGTTTATCTTCTATCTCATCAAGCGTCACGGAGCCCGAGACAGGATTCTGACTGAAGCTTTCAGGCGGTTCAATCGGATCAGCTTCTATCCATTCCTCTGCGTCTTCCTCCCAGGACTCAGGGTCTCCTCTGCCAGCGGTCCGGAGAAAACCCGGTTTTACGGCTCGG
>CAKZNU010000043.1 GCA_937132175.1 uncultured euryarchaeote | reverse complement strand
TGCCTCTACTATGACCTCTGGGCGGACATCAACCTTTCTTCCGTGTTCCTCGGTTATCAAAGGCTTGAGTTTCTCTGTGATTTCCTGGAACTGTTCGTCGGTGAGTCCTGTCGCCATCTTGCCCACTTCCAGGTATTCATCGTTTTCCGGATCGTAGCAGCCGAGGTACAGACGCCCCAGCCAGTCACTTCTTCTGCCTTCGCTCCACTTCGCGCCGACTATAGCGAGATCCAGTGTCTCCATCACGGGCTTCAGCTTCACCATGTACCCGACACGGTTGCCGGGCTTGAACTCCGCATCCAGATTCTTCATCATTATTCCTTCGTGGCCCTCGGAGAGTGATCTCTGTTGCATCTGCTGTACCTTTTCCGGATCAGAGGTTTCCTCGTGATCAACCAGAGACAGTCTACGATCCTGTTCCGAGACAGCATCCTTTAGCAGAGACCATCTGCGGCTGTAAGGCTCCTGGAGTATTGGCTCATCCAGGTATATCAAGTCAAAGGGACGTATCTCTACGGGAATCTTTTCCTTGAGCTTCTGTATATCGTACTTGCGTTTTATCCGTTTTGAGAGCTTCTGGAACGGTATCATGGATCCGTCCTCCGGGTCGTAGCCAACCACCTCTGCGTCGATAATACAGTTTTCTGACTCGACGAGGTCTTCTACTGCGGACTTTACGTCCGGGAACTGCTCCGTGACATCTTCCAGCCTCCGTGTGAAAACCCTTACCTCACCATCCTTAACATGTATCTGTGCCCTTAAACCGTCGTACTTGTAGTCTACTGCGGCCGGCTTGCCAACCTCTTCAAAGCCTTCCTCTATCGTCTCTACCTTCTTTGCCAGCATCGAGTTCACCGGCCTGAAGAGCTCGAGCTTCAGAGACCTTACCTCGTCTATTCCCCCCTTGCAGGCCCTCGATACTTCTGCAAAGTCATTGGTGAAGTCATAGGCCTGCTGTATATCCTCTTTGTAATCGCCGTCGAAGAAAGCCTCTGCGAGGGCATCCCTTATGGTTCCCTCGGCAACACCGAGACGCAGGTTGTTAATCATTATACGTGCAATGTACCGTGCTTCTTCCGGTTCTGCGGAGCTTATCAGATCAGCCAGCTCTGCCTGTTTCTTATCCTGGTCAACGCTCTGTGATAGGCCTTCTGCCTCCATCTGCGCAACCTTATGCATTCTCCGGACGATCTTTTCTACCGTTAGATCTGTTGGAAGTAGCTTCTGCTGTGTCTTGTTCTCCATCATCTTTTCAGCTGCGATACCGAGGTCTCCTTCGTCTCTCCAGACCGTCTCTATCTCGTCCTCGTTTCTGCCTGTAGCCCTTGAGATAGTCTTGACCAGGGTCTTGGAGGATACCCCGAGATCCAGGTCCTTCCACTGAGGAAAAGGCTCGCCTGTAGAAAGCATCACGACGTCCTCAAGCTCCTCTCCTGCATCGAGAAACAGGTCTGCAAGTATATCCGTCTTCTCCAGGTTGCTCTGGGTAGACTCCAGGGCCTGAAACGCCTCTGTAATTCTTGAGAACTTCACGTTCTATGTTTAGGCCTGAAGGTTTAAACCGGTTCCAGAACAAGTTGAGTCTATGCCTGTCCTCGAGAAGATAAGAAACGTAACCTCATTCAGAGACTGCAGAGATGAAAGAATATCTCGAAAGGTTATAGGAACTTTACTTGAGGCCGGGAGAAACGCTCCCTCTCCTGCCGGAGTACATTCCCTGGAGTTCATCGTCGTAGAGGGTGAGGACGCAAAGCGGAAGGTCGAGATGGCGGTTGACGACAGCAGGGTTTCAGAGTCTCCGACCGCGATAGTTGTCCTGAGAGACAGACACAGGATGGCCAGAAGGATAGGTAAGGGAAATGCCGAGGAAGCCGGCAAGGCGGAGGCCTCTACAGCTGTACAGAACATGAGAATTGCTGCAGAGGAGTTCAACCTCTCTACGTGCTGGCTCTCCGGGTTTGACGGAGAGGCTCTCTCCGATAGACTGAAGGTGCCGGACGGAAAGGTGGCATCAGATGTAGTTTTGCTGGGATACACCGATCATCCTGTAGAGATGGAGGACGGCTTTGGAATGAACGAGATCTGTTTCTACAACGAGTACGGCAACCAGGTCTCTACACTGTTCGACGGCTTCGAATGGGAAGGCATAGAAGAGGAAAGAGAGATCGTATCCAGAAAATGGAAGAGCCTCAAGGACAAGATACAGAGAATAAGGTCGTCGCTGGAGGAAAGTTGAGGTACCAGACTAGGACATCTCCGCACCACCAAGTTATAAAAGTTATTTACTATCACATATACATGACAGAAGGCTGTGGATCTCGTATTTGAGTATCCTGCAGTGAGAAAGGTTTATAATTCAATGACAGCAAAAACAATCATGAAGGTGGAAAGATGGTAGCAAGCCAAGAGACTCTGGACAAGCTCGAGGATATCGGGCTGAACATGTACGAAAGAAAAATTTACTCAGCTCTTCTGGGCCGTGGCGTGTCTACGGCAGGAGAGCTATCCGAGATGACAAACGTTCCGAGATCGCGGGCCTACGATGTGCTCGAGTCTCTTGCGGAGAAGGGATTCTCTGTCATAAAGTCATCGAAGCCGATGAAGTATGTATCGGTGCCCCCACAGCAAGCCATAGAAAATATCAAGAAACAGCACAGACAGGAGCTTCAGGAGAAGATCGACCGACTTGATGACTTCAAGGACTCTGAGGCTGCGGACGAACTCGAAAGCCTGTACGATCAGGGACTTGAGCTTGTAGATCCTGCGGACATGTCCGGCTCACTCAAGGGATCAAGACAGATACAGCAACACAGAGGAACCATGTTCCAGGACGCCGATGACTCCGTAAAGATTCTGACCTCGGAGGAAGGACTCGGAGACGTCAAGGAAAACCATCTCGAGGAACTGCAGGAAGCCAGTGAAAACGGTGCTGACGTCAAGGTACTTGCACCTGTGACAGAGGACAACTCACACCACGCACAGGAACTACAGGACGTAGCAGAGGTAAAGCATCTTGATGAAGACGAGGATGTTGACGCTCCCGAGGGAGAGTTCTCAATTGTTGATGACGATGCTGTTACCATGTCGATGACCCACAGTGACGTACATTCGACACAGGACTCAACATTCTGGAGTAGCTCAGACCATCTAGCAGAAAACACAATGTCACCGGTCTTCAACACCCTCTGGAACCAATCAGAGAAACCTGAAGGACCGGAAGGCATAGATCAGCCTTAGAAAACAAGGAAGGCGGCTACAAGGCCGCCTCAATAGGTACTTCAGGCTCCAAGGCAGAGATCACCGAGCTTAAGCCGGGAAGCGAAAACAGGCTGAAACTTTCCTCTTTCTCAAGCTTCTGAAAGCTCAGGTCTCTTCCCACGAGCGACTCAGATACGTTTTTCGCTGCTTCTCTGCCTCCAAGTCTGTCTACCAGGCCAAGCTCGGCAGCGGTTTCGCCCACAAATACGTTTCCGGTCTCGATTCTGGACATGGATGTGTTCGAGAGATTTCTCTTCGAGTCTACCAGATCAAGGAACTGTTCGTGGATAACTCGTGATCTCGAGGCAAGAATCTCGGTCTGGTTGTCCGATGGATCAACGTACGGAGATCCCAGCTCCTTGTACCTCCCTGAGGAAGTGTTGACATAATCTATGCCATACTCCTCTAGGGCATCGGAGAACTCGAGGTAGGAACTCTTAACTCCGATGCTTCCTGTAAGCGTGGAGTTATCCGATACAATCCTATCACAGCCCAGAGAGAAAAGATAGGCTCCTGAGGCCGCTACGTCTCTGAAACGACAGACCGTAGGAATCTCCATAGAGTTTATGGACCTCATGATCTCCTTAGATGCTACGACCGTTCCTCCGCCGGAGTTAATCTCGTATATAACTGCGTCGTATCCCTGCTCCCTAACTTTCTCGTTCCTGTTTCTGACCTCTTCAGGGGTTATACCTGATGAGCTGAAGGCTCCTCCCGAAGAGGTACTTATGGCTCCTGAAAGCTGTACTAAAGCTGCGGTACCGGTTTCTTCCGAGGGCATAAACTGGAAGGCCCCGGCTGATGTCAGAAAGGCTGCAAAGGCCGTCGCAAGTAAGATGTTTTTCTTCATGTACCAGATAACTTCTCCCTTCTTTTTAATCTTGGCAGATCCGCATCTCTATATGACAGAGCTGGAAAATATATCGAGACAGATTATCGAGGAGATAGAGTCAGGGGAGATCGATTCCCGGGACGAAGTCGAGTCACGGAAGAAAGATCTCTGCCGGGACTTGGACTTCTCTGGGATGCCGAAGAACTCTGATATCCTGGAGTTCAGGAACGAGGACGAAGAGGTAGCGAAGAAGATGCTGAGGAAAAAACCTTCACGTTCGATCTCCGGTATCGCGAACATAGCGATCATGGCCCGTCCTGCACCGTGTGGGGGTGGGTGCATCTACTGCCCTAAAGGCAAAGATGCGCCACAGAGCTATACAGGCAAGGAGCCGGCGACAAGGAGAGCAATCCGCAACCAGTACGATCCCTTCGACCAGACACATGACAGGCTGCGACAGTACGAAAAAAACGGGCACTCAATCGATAAGTCAAAACTCATAATCATGGGAGGTACTTTTCCGTTTCAGGATCCGGAGTACCAGAAGGAGTTCATGAAGAGGGCCTTCGACGGCTTCAACTCATACCATAACCGGGACGAGATAGGCGACTCGGATAGCTTCGACGGAGCAGAGTCTCTCGAAGAGGCAAAGAAGAGAAACGAGACCGCAGAGGTCAGAAACGTCGGTGTCACCTTCGAGACCCGTCCGGACATAGCAGAAACGGAACACGTAAACAGGATACTTGAGATGGGAGGTACACGCGTCGAGATGGGTGTACAGACCGTATTCGATGAGACACACGAGAGGACGAACCGGGGACACGGCATGGACAAGGTTATCGAGGCCACCAAGAGGCTGAAAAACGCCGGCTTCAAGGTAGCCTATCACCTGATGCTTGGCCTTCCAGGAGAGGGATACGAGGAAGACATCGAGAAGTTCAAAAAGACCTTCTCAGATCCGGATCTGCAGCCGGACGAGATCAAGATCTATCCATGCGAGGTTATCGAGGGCACAGAGCTCTACCGGCGATACGAGGAAGGAGAGTTCGATCCTATAGACGATGAGGAGGCGAAAAGGAGACTCAAGAAGGCTCAAAAAGATATTATTCCGCCGCATGTACGTGTGAAGCGGGTGATGCGTGACATACCCTCTACGGAAGTCGATGCAGGTCCCCAGCTCACAAACATGAGACAGATGGCCCTTCAAGAGCTCAGAGACGAGGGAGAAAGATGCAGATGTATCAGGTGTAGAGAGGTTGGGCATGTGGAACGTACACACGGACTTGAGCCATCCGAGGAAGATATCGAGCTCGTGGAAAGAAGCTACGAGGCGTCCGGAGGCACCGAATACTTCATCTCGTTTGAGGATACTGAAAGGGATATAATTCTTGGCTTTGTCCGACTCAGGGAGACCGATGAAAGCTACAGAGAGGAGATAGATGAAGATACCTTGCTGGTGAGACAGCTGAAGGTCCTCGGTTCCGCAGCAGACATAGGTGACTCAGGAGACATACAGCACTCAGGCTACGGAAGCCGTCTCATGGAGAAAGCAGAGCACAAGGCAAGATCTCTGGATAAGGAAAAGGTTGCTGTGATATCTGCTGTTGGAACCCGGGAGTACTACCGTAAGATGGACTACAAGCTTGACGGACCTTACATGAGTAAGATCCTGAAATAAAAAAAAGAGAGGAATGGATCAGTTTGAGGCGTTTTGCTGTTTGAGCTGTCTCCACTCTTCGGAGAACTCATCCTTCATCTGTTCCAGGGCAAGCTCCTCCTCATCCTCAAGCTCTCTGTTCTCAACAATGTTTCTATATACCTTGTATGGATGAGTGGGAACGTCGTCTTTCATGTTTTCCCTGAACTTGTCCTCAAACTTGTGTCTGTGCTGGTCGACTTTCTGCATCTTGATACCTTCCTCTTCCCAAGAATCGTTAAGTTTCTCCTTCGAACTCTTGCCAATGTCCCAGAGGCTAGACATATCCGAGCAGGCTCTTCCAAGCTTTATTAACGTTCCGGAATTCTCAGCAGCTCTGAGGCCCAGAGAACCATGTTTACTACCTGTTTTCCATAACAAGGGCCTCTGAGCCGAGGAATACCTGCATGATTACCAGAGGAATGTTACAAAGCCGTGGCCACAAGTCTCTGTTACTCTAGAGTATTCACAAGATCCTGAGCCGCTCTCTGGACCTCTCCGTCATGGTTCATCACCGTCTCCATGTAGGATCCTGTAAGAACTGCGCCTGCGGAAAGCATGCGTTTGGCCGTGTTTCTGTACTCTTCTATCTGTTCCGGAGAATCGTGCTCCCTGTTTCTGCTGCCGTCTTCCATCGTCCTTTCGTAGATCTCCTCGGAAGATGCATCGATAAGTACGAGGTGTTCCGGTTCAAGGTTTTCGATAGTCCACTTCGGAAGACCGGGAAGGTAACCTTGTGGGGTCTGGATTGCTGCATGTGTATCCACGATAATGTTTCCTTCCTGAGCGTCCTCAAGTATGGACTCGGCAGCCTTTCTCTGGACCTCCACCTGTGTCTCAGAGTCAATATTTTTGAGCTCGTCACGGCTCTGTACAAGATCCATATCCCTGGCGGTCTCAAGCATCCTGTCACCGTAGTTGATGATATCGTACTGCTGTGATGCCAGCTTCATGGCCTCCTCCAGGACCGTTGATTTTCCGACGCCTGACAGACCGACTATAATGTTGACATTGCTCATAGCTATACGTCAAACAGTTCTGCCAACAGCTTTAAGCTTTTTCCGCTCTCAAGGGGATCAACGAAGTCAAAGTCGGAGAGATCCTCCGCGAGATCATCCGGTACCCCCTCATCCGAGAGCTTCTGGGGTTCCTGGCGGAGAAAATCCTCCAGTAAATTTTCTGCATCCGTAAACCCTCTTTCCGTCTTAGCCACAAGCCTTTCCCCACGAACAGAGACATCCTCGTGTTCATCCTGAAAGCTTCTCACGTAGTTTTTGCCATGGTAGATGCTTGGACCCTCCATAATTTCCGTCTTCCGAATATGCCTTTCAAGCTCCATGACCACCAGGATCTTCTCCTCAAACACTTCGAAACCGTAGGTATAGAGGTCGAAGCCTACGTCTGAAAGCTTTAAACTTAATCGTTGCATAAGCTTCCTCATCTGAGGATAAGTGATGTCCTCGGGTTGATCAGGAGCCCCAAACTCTAATGCTATAACGTCTGCCCGTCGGCTGATCTCGTTCTCGATGACGTCTTTATCGACGTCCAAACTCTCTTCTTCGAAGAAAGACTTATCGGGACTCTGGTTGAACCTCTGTGCGGCAAAGATGAAGGAGGCTACGTTTTCGTCAGTGAGTACGGACGAAACGTTTCTCTCTGGATCAACCGGGTCCACGACAACCAGGTTGCCCGAGTCCTCCTTCAGAACTTCGGATGCTGTTCCGTGCCGAGCATGATCTATGATCTCCTGTCTTTCCCAGTCCTCTGCTGCCTCCAGAACAGATCTCAGGTCCCCGTAATGAACGACAAGCAGCTCACAGAGATATCCTGAAAAGCCTCTCACCTTCAGGGATGAGCCGTAGAGCCCGTTTGCATCTAGAAACCTCTTCAGAAGTACCACGTCTTTTTTCTGCCGTTCATCAAGCCTGGAGCCGACCCATCGGGCGTGGTGCGGACTCCTGTCTACCGCGGTCCTGATGTTTTCCGGATCAGTGTCTATGCACGGAACCACCTCTACCTCTACTCCACGATGCTTTCCTTTCGTGTACGGATGCTCGGCATACTCCGTATGAGCCTCCGATCCAAGGTGGTCAAATACCGACCTGCCGATCTCCAGACCCCTGTCCTCTAGGTCGCCCGGATCCGTATCCTCAGGGAAGAGCACGAAGACATCAACGTCTCCCTCACCCGACACAAACGTTTCACGCCCGGAGGAGCCTGCAAGAGATGTATCGAGGCCATACTCATCCTCTATAAACTCAGATACCGTAGAGTATATCTGTTTAACCTTCTCGATCTCGTCGTTCCCGGGATAGTACTGTTCCAGAATGTCTTCCCTGGAGTTCTGCCAGTTCATACTTAGAATTAATGATAGGATCGTAAGTATTTTTTGGAGAAAAAATTAGGGGTTACTCGGACTTGCCTTTCACCAGCTTTCTGCCGTCTACCACCCAGAAGTCTATCTTCTCGCCTTCAGATACGTCCAGGTCCTCCGGAATCTCCATCTCCTCGGTCTCGTAATCCTCCATGTCCATCACCTGTGCAATGGAGCCGTCCTGTGAGACTATCTGGCCGACCTTCTTATCGAGATCAGGGCTCATCATCATGGTGTCCCCGGGCTTGGTAATATGTCTGTCCTTGTCGTCGAAGACGCCTCTGGCCTTGATCTTTGCCTTTGCCGAGCCGTGCTTCCCAGGACTCGACTTCGATACATCCCTGACCTTGCACGGTTCCTCGTCTATCATTACAAAGCTTCCTTCCCTTAGCTTTCCTGCTTCAACCTGTTGTGGCATTTTTGAATCACCTGGTAGCCATTTCTATGTCTTCTTTTTTCAACGTGTTTCGTTCGGCGTGATCAGCCATGTGTGAGGCATCAGCAGATATTTCGCTGCCAAGATCCTCGAGAGCATATC